>NZ_JBFAQY010000003.1:420508-565820 GCF_040678965.1 Streptosporangium sp. NPDC049248 | reverse complement strand
CCTGCAGTACCGGCCCGACCTGCTGAACGGTTTCATCGCCGAAACCGGGCTCACGATCTCTGATCTGGCATAACCCCCGGCTTTCATGCTCGGTACCGCGAGCTGCTCGAAGATCCCTCGTCTACCTTCGTCTGGTTCTTCCCGCCGGCGGCAGGTCTGACCGGCGAGCTGGTGCAGTTCACGGTAGATGGCCGGGACAGGAACATCCGCCGCAGCGGACGGGCCAAGGGCCAGGTCTTCACCGTGACCACTGGAACCAGCAAGGAAACGGAGCCGCGGGAGGTCACGATCTCCTACACCTTCCGCACCCGCGCAAACCGCGGACGCCGTGATCATCGAGCAGTCCTGGCGGGAGCCCGAGCGCTTCTCCGCCGTCTTCGACCGCTACTACACGGACTTTTCAGGAGAGATCTCGCAGCCAGGAGGCGATGGCCGCCCCGATTTGATCGGGAGCGTCTTCTTGAACCATGTGGCCACCCGTGATCGTGATGTGTGCCTGATTCGGCCACGACCGGGCGATGGCCCGGTGTGTTTCAAACATTGTTCCTGGAACCGCCTCGATGAACAGCTTGGGAACCGAAGACTTAGCGAGCCATTCCGCATAACGCGTGACGACATCGTGAACATCGCGTGGTTCGCCCGCAACGGGAACCTCGCGTGGCCAAGTCAGCGTCGGTCGGCGTGACTCGCCCGGTTCCGTGTAGGGACGACGGTAGACGGCCATCTCCGCCTCCGACAGCCCTCGCAGCACCTCTGCAGGCAAGACGTCGTCAACGAAGAAGTTTTGGTCGAGGACCATCTCTTCACCTGCAGTGGAGCGGATCGCCTGGAAGAGCGCAACCGCAGGCTCCGGCCAGTCGCTCCACGAGGGAATCGGAGCCACGAACGCCTCCATGTAGGCGATACCCCGGAGTGCGGAAGGCTGACGGTACGCCCAATCGAAACCCAGGGCCGAACCCCAGTCCTGCAGCACCATGACCACCCGCTCACGTACGTCGAGGGCCTGAAGGAACGCATCGAGATAGCGGCGATGCTCGACGAAGCGGTATGAGCCCGGCCCGCTGGCCGGAAGTTTCGCGGACTCGCCCATCCCGATCAGATCCGGGGCGATGCAGCGCCCTTTGTCCGCCAGATACGGGATTACATTCCGCCACACGTACGACGAAGTCGGGTTGCCGTGAAGAAAGACGATCGGATCACCTTCTCCCTCCTCGACGTATGCCATTTCAAGCCCATCGACCTCAATACGACGCTTCCGATATCGTTCCTCAGTCGAGATCATGACTCTCCTCATTTCGCGGGTTCTTGCTTCGGTCGGAAATTCTGCAGCACGACCCGGGTCTTGCCACAAGCCCCCCGATGCGCCATAGTGTGCGACCGCTGTCAGCCTTGACCTCACGAGAACCCGGCGACCTTCGAGGCACTGTTCCAGGCCGCGGCCGGCGACGTGCACCGGTGTCCAACGCCCGCGGCACGGAGCCGGCTTGGGCCCGGCCGGAGTGAACACCTGCCCGACGGCGGGGACGGCCGAGGGACCCACCGGCCGCGTTCCCGTGGTGTCGGGGTGGGAGGCGCGGCCCGCGTGCATGATCTGAGCGAAGATACGCCCGCCGTTGGTGTGGACCGCATCGGTGACCGGCAGCCAGGCCGTGACCTGGGCGTCGGTGTGCAGTACCGGGGTGCCCGGGTTGGACTGCCCGATGAGGCTGGACTGGATTCCTTCCGTGTGGTCGATGACGAGGGCGTTCAGGGCGGCCGCCTTGTCGACTTCGATGGGCAGGGCATGACGGCAGGTGATGTCGAAGGAGCCGCGGCCGAGAAGATCGGCGATACACCGCCTCGGCGGACGTGACCGACCTCAGCCGCAGTACCGGTGAGGACAGAGCAGTGTCCGTGCCCGTTGCGTGCCCGTCAGAGAAGTGATCAAGGAGGACTCACGGAGAATCACGGTCACTCGCCCTGCTCCTCCGCACGTCAGCGTCTTCCCAGCTCAACAGCCAGGCACGATAGAGACTTCCCAAGCTGATGACGCCGCCCGATCTCTTCCGTGCCGGCCTTACCGCATCACCCGGCGCTCAGCCAGTATCGGAAATATGAGCTGGTGGACTTGAGTACGACGGGATCACTGTGCAACGCCGGCCAAATTTGAAGAAAGTAGTGATCGATCACCACATCGGAAAAATTCTTTTCACGGGCGGCGTCCATTCCACGCGCGTGATACCGGAAGCGATACGTCCCGGGGCCGGCGGATAACGAAGGGATGCCGTGAACGCCTGCACCCCCCGATTCATACAGCGAGATGTAACCTGACGGCGACTCGAAGCTGATCTCTACTATGTCTTCATAGCCCTCAAGGTCGGCACCCGGATCCTGATCGGCTACAGCTACGGTGAAACTCACCGTGCCCGTGTGAAGACCGGTGATCAGGAAGGCGATGCCCTTTTCCACTCGGATGATCCCAACGGGGTGAGCTGGAGAGTCGTCCAACATGCCGTCTGGATAGCAGTCGTCATCCTCATCGAGGAGGTAAGCATGTCTGTAGTGCACTTCGACGTCCATCTGTGCGGTTTCCACCGTAGGAGTTTCGTCTCTTTCCATGGCCGAGGAGCATAGGGGGCTCCACCGACAAGATCACTGCGCTGCCGCGCACCTGCCTCCTGATCACCACGCCAATCCGGGGTTGCACTTCGGGTTGCAATACAGGGGCGTTCAGAGCCGTTCAGGATGGACCGCACACGTCCGCCGGCCTGCATTGAACTGTCCGGAACAGCGCGAAGCCGATCTTTTAATCCGTAGGTTCTTGGTTCGAATCCCAGGCTCCCTGCCTGCGAAAACAGCAGTTATCGATCCTGCTTTAAAGGGCGATGACAGCAGCCTTTGACAGCCATGAGGGCCGAACCTCGCCAAGAGTCCGGCCATCAGCATGTCTTTGATCACCCAAAAAGCTTCTTGGCGACCACGTCGACGGCCGCCCGTTCGATGTCCGGGAGCGCGTGCGTGTACGTGTTCACGGTCAGTCCGATTTGACTGTGCCCCAGTGTCTTCATCACGGCTCCAAGCGAGGCGCCGAAGGCGAGGAGAAACGAGGCGCAGGCATGGCGTAGATCGTGAAGCCTTAGTCAGTGGAACCCCACCAACAAGCGTGATCTGATCCTTCCCAATGCCTTCCTACGTGATCAGGATCGATCATCACCCCCAGCGTTACGGTTGGGAACCGCCTGAGGCGCCCGGTTCACGGCTGAGTGGTGGGACATCCGCCCAGTCCGGTAGCGGCTCGCATCGCCTTCTCCACTCCGAAGGCGGACGGGCGCTCCCTGAAGCCGCGATGATGCCGCCGACGATGGCGCAGGTGGTGTCGATGTCACCACCTGCCGCCGCGGTGGTCCACATGGCCGCTTCGAAGTCCTGGCGTTCGCGGGCGGCGACCCAGAGGGTGAAGGGCACTGTGTCGTGCGCGCTGACCTGCCGCCCGTTGCCCAGCATCGTGGCGGCGAGGTCGGGATCATCGATGGTGAGGAGTCGCCGGGCCTCGGCGATGCCGTCGTGGACCATGCTCGCGGGCACGTGTTCCCTGATCCTGTCCAGGAAACCCCCTGCTGAGAGATGAGGCTCCGTGACGGTCGTCGCCGCGGCCACGGCCACGGCTATCGCGCCGGCCACTGCTTCAGGGTGGGTGTGGGTGACCTGCGCCGACAGGGCGGCCTGGTGGACGACGCGCGCGAGATCATCGGCGAACCAGGCGCCGAGCGGCGCCACCCGCATCGCGGCGCCGTTGCCCCACGACCCCTTGCCGTCGAACAGTTCGGCCGAGAGCGTCCGCCAGTCACCACCTTCGCGGACGAGACGGAGCATCCGGTTGGTTGCCGGGCCGTACCCGCGGTCGAAGTCGTGACGGGTGGCGAAGCCGACGGCGAGCCGATCCTGGTCGATGGTGCCGTGGTCGGCCAGGACTCGGTAGACGGAGCACGCCATCTCTGTGTCATCGGTCCACTGCCATGGAGCGGGCGGAAGCAAGCGGTCGGAGAAGGCTTGTCGATTGGCCGGAACGAAGAACTGGGAGCCGAAGGCGTCGCCCAAAGCCAGGCCGTGAAGAGACGCGGTAGCACGCACAAGAAGGCTGGAGGACATCTCCTTCATTGTGGGGTACGCCGCATCTTCACCGTCATGACGGGAGAAGCGGCCCTTGGGCACGGACGTGTTCTCCATACCGGCCGAGCGGGTGGTGAACGTCCTACGGGACCGCTTCGAAATCACAGTTGTACCGTCCCGGAGCTGTCGATCAACCTGACGCAGAAGAGCGTGAGCGCTATACCTGTTTCGACAAGGTCCTGGTCGCCGGCCCGGGTTACTACGGCATCACCTCCCATGCCGGAGGCCGGGCAGTAGAGCATGGAGATGGTGGCATGGGGAGCGGTGGTGGTGCCGAGTTCACCGAGGACCGTGTCAACCAGTGGCTGGGTGTGTATCAGGCCAACCTGCTCTACGCACAGGAGCGCGGTCGAGGCGAGGACCGACGGATTGACGGCGGGACCGCTGCGAACGCAGATCGAACAATGGATGGATCTCGGGACGCGTCTGCCTTGACCTGCAACGATCGAGGCGGTCGCCGCCATGGAAAGAAGTGCCGCCGTAGGCCGGCGACCATGGGGCGCAAGAAACGGTCACGGGCTGTAAACCCGTCGGCGATTTGTATCGCCCTTACGATCCCTGATGCCGGGTGGTCTCCGTACGCGGTTTAGGGCGGTCGACGATGCGCGCTTCATCCCTCGATACGGCTCACTACCAGACAGACGCGACCTGCCCGGTTTGTATACCTACGCCCAGCGCAAGGTAGACCGAACAGTTCATGCTCCACCATGGCCCGACGAACGGGTATGCGGAGAGTGGTATCCCGTCGCCTCCCGCTGGGAGGGTCGCGGTGATGGCCGCCGAAGGACTTCCCATCCAGGTCCGCTGCCGCGTTCAAGCGTCTCGGAGTCGGGCTTTCATGCCTGGAGAGACCGGCCGCCCTCGGCCCGGCACTCAACGCCGTGGTGCTGTTCACCAGTCGCCACATCCACACCGCCTTGTGAGGCGTCTTCCTTGGAGCGTGGCTTCAGGCTGCCCCGCCCACCCGTACGGTCCATCTCGCGCCACTCCGGCCGCAGTCCCGTCAGATTCGTGGTGAGAAAGTACACGGTCCCGCAGACGAGCAGTACCGGCGCGAGTCCGACAGCGGCCACCGCCGCCCCAGCGAGCAGGCCGCCGAGAGGGATCCCGGCCCAGCCCAGCGAGTCACCGAGCGCGTTGACCCGGCCAAGCATGCGGCGCGGCACCCGTTCGAAGAGGACTGCCCCCAGCACTGGGTTGATGAAGCCGGCCCCGAACCCACTGACGGCAAAGACGGTCAATACTGCCCACAGCGGGGCATCGAAGGCGAGGATCAGGAATCTCGGTGCCCCGGCCAACAGGAATCCGGCGAGAAGCACCACCCTGCGATTCAGCCTGTGCGCGGCCGCCGCAGCGATCAGGCTCCCGGCGACCGCCGCGGCTCCCATCACACTGCCCATCAGGCCGATCGCGGTCGGCCCGTTGCCGAACTCTCTGGCCCAGACGGGGATGAGCACCGCGTTGATCGCCGCGTCCAGCAGGTTGGTGATCCCCACCATGACGATGATGGTGAGCAGCAACGGCTCGCCGCGCAGGAAGGTGAAGCCCTCGCCGAATCGTCGCCAGTAGCCCGGTCCCGTTTCGTCTTCCTGCGACAAGGCTTCCTCGGTTGCGTGCCCCATACCGCGAGGCAACGCCAGTCCGATGATCACTGATCCGAGAGCGAAGCAGCCCGCGTTGACGACAAGCCCTGTCAAAGGGCCGAGCAGCGCCACCAGTGAGCCGCCGACTGCTGGACCGACGGTGGAAGCAAGCCGTTCGATCACGCCGGACAGACCGGTGGCCCGCTCCAGCGGTACTCCACCGCGCTCAGCCGCTTCCGGCACCATGACTTCCTTGGCCAGGTCGCCTGGGCCACGGGCCGCGCCAATCACCGCGACCAAGACCAGCAGGAGCGGAAAGGACAGCAGGTGCAGGGCGTGGAGCAGAGGAACCATGGCAGCGGCGGCCGCGCTGACCAGATCCGTGGTCCAGGAAACAGGCCGTGGGCCGATCCGGTCCACCAGTGGCCCGGTGAACGCCTTGACCACCACATATGGAGCCATCTGAAAGAAGGCGACCAGCCCGGTCTGGGTGGCGCTGCCGGTCGTCACGAGCACGAACCAGGGCAATGCCACGGCCGAGATCCGAGTACCGGTCAGCGACACGGCCATGGCCGCCAGCACCCCACCCAGCGGCCGTAAGGACCGCTGGCCGGATATCCGGCCAGCGCCCGAAACCCCCTCCCTCATAACCTCTCCGTTCCTGCCGCATTCTCGGGACCGGCCTGAACTGCCGCCGCTGCGGGCGCGTCCAGCTCAGGCAGGAGGTAGGTGATAAGGGCGACCCGTTCGGCTCCCTCCGGGGCCCTCGCCGCCATCTCCGGCGTATCCCGCCGGTAGCGGGCGATGACGTCCCGCAAATCCCGGTACAGAGCGGCGGTCTCCTCGGGCGTGAGCCGAAGGGCCCAGTCGCTCATGTCGAAAGAATCCCGCCACGCGCGAGGCATCGTCTGCAGCTCGTTCAGCGTCTGCTGAGTGCGCAGGGTGTAGATGGCGGCGACAGACCGCAGGTAGGCCAGTGCGGCCTCGGGCTCTCGCTCGGCCAGGTCCGGGTCATTGAACCAGGTCGTCCGGTATACCGAGCGCCACCAGCGCTCTCGCGCGTTACCGCGTTCCGTGTCCTCCTCGACAAAACCGGCCGCGCCGAGCTGACGCAGGTGGTAGCTGGCCGTGCCGGAATTCACGCCCAGCCGTTCCGCGAGGCGGGTAGCCGTGGACGGGCCGTACTTCCGCAGCAGCCCGACCAACTGCACGCGCACCGGGTGCGCCAAGGCGCGCAGCCCCTTGGCGTCCAGAACAACCGCGTCCGCTTCGGTCTGCGGACCATCCAGCTTCACTCTCGGGGCAGTCATACCGTCACCCTAAACTGCGAAGACTTCTTCGCAAAGATTCCTTCGCGAACAAGTCTTCGCGGTTTGCGGTCCCGGCCGAGCACCGGAACCGGCCGTACGCAAAAAAGTTGGACCTCCAGGTCTTCTGACCGGTGGGACGAGATGGGCGGCTAACGGTGCCGGCGGCCGGACCACCCGCACCCTCCGGTGTCGGACCGGTTCCTCCCCGGAAAGGTGGCGCGAACGGGGACGCGTGTTCGATACATAGCGGAAGCCCCTTCCCGTCGCGACTCAGGCCGGACAGCTGCGGGAGTGTCCCGAACTTCAACCGTTGTCCGGATGCCGCGCAAAGTTGAACCGGCTCTCTCCAGGTAGTCATATGAGTGCGCACAGCAATGGAGAGGCGGCCCGCAGCAGGTGGGCCGCCCTCGCCCAAAGGAGAAGACCGCGATGAACCGCACCACGATCGCCGCTGGGCTGATCACTCTCGGCGCCGTCCTGGCCGCGCCCGCGCTAGCCGCCGGTCCGGCTCACGCGACGGCCTCCCCCTCCGACCCGTGGGACGGACTCGGGATCGGAATCGGAGACGGGGTCGGGAACGGGATGCCCCTCGACTACGGCAACATCGGCATCGGCATCCTCTAGGGGTAACCGCAAGGACCCGGTCACACCTGGCTGCTCACCGTCGGAGGAAAAGCGCGGCGGAGGGGTCACGTCTACCGGTGGCGGGTGATGGGGGCACCCCCGGCCCGCCACTGGCCTTCGCCCATGGTGGCCGCACGCCGCCGAGCGGGATCCGGGCCCCTCCAACACCCCTGAACCGCGCTTTCAGCACGCACGACGACGCGCGACCCGCAACTCGGTCAGATAGCCACCTTCTCCACCCGTACCGCCGGGTCGATCCAGTGAGTCGACGTGGTGACGTTGCACTCGGACAGGCCCTACCGTGACGCGCTCGAACGCGAGGACATCGTTGCGCACAACGCCATACTGAGGTTCCCTCAGTAGTTCGGACACCGGCGGTGTGCCATCAGGCTCCCGGGTCCGCATGTCCGAAGGCGCAGAAGGCTGAGATCGTGCGCGGGCGAGGACCTGCTCGGGTCTGGAGACCTCGATCGGAGACAGCCGGTCCCGGTGGTGCCCGTCGCCCGCCGGACCGGTCAGGTCGCCCGGAGGTGGAACCGCTGGCAGATGTTGTTCAGCCACGACCACTGCACGATGTCGGTGCCGTCGGCGAGCCCGCAGTTGGCGAGGTCGAGTGCCTTGCCGCTGTGCCGTGCCAGGAACCTGACCGAGCCGTCGGCGAGCACCTCAAGGCGCCACTGGGCGTTGGTGCCGGAGCAGGACCCCTGCGCCACATCGGCGCCGTCGGCGGTGGAGGCCGCGTTCACGATCAGGCAGCTGCCGCTGCTGTGGGCGGGTTGGATCCGCTGGTAGCCGTTGTCGGTGTGGGTGAAGGTCCACTTCTGGCAGGCGGTACCCAGCCAGGGCCACTGCCGGACGTTCGCGCCGTTGCCGGTCGAGCAGTCGGTGACGTCGAGCACCTTGCCGCTCTGCGCGCTGGCGACGGCGGCCGTGCCGACCGGCTGCAGCCGCCACTGCTGGCAGGTGTTGCCCAGCCAGGCCCACTGCCGGACGTTCGCGCCGTCGGCGGTGCCGCAGTCGGCGACGTCGAGCACCTTGCCGCTGCTACGGCTCTGCAGCCGTAGCCAGCCGTCGGTCGTGGTGATCGGCTGCCACTGCTGGCAGGTGTTGTCCAACCAGGCCCACTGCCGGACGTTGACGCCGTCGGCGGTGCCGCAGTCGGCGAGATCGAGCACCTTGTTGCTCTGCTTGTTGACCAGGCGGTGGTAGCCGTCGGCGGTGGAGTCCAGCACCCACTGGGCGGCGGAGCCGGCGCAGGAGTGCTGGGCGACGTTGGCGCCGTCGGCGCCGGAGCCACCGGTGGTGGCCAGGCACAGGCCGCTGTTGCGGTTGACGAGTGTGTACGCGGCCCCCTTCACCGCCGCGGTGAGCGGGCCGCGCTCACCGGAGGGCACCGGCAGGTCGACGGTGGTGGCGGCGGGCGTGCCGAAGTCGGGGGTGCCGTCCGCGTTCCAGGCGAACTTCTGCGCCCTGGTGGAGCGGGTGTTCCCGCACCCCTGGGCGGTGGAGGCGTTGCCGTGGTAGACGATCCAGTCCTCGGAGCCGTCCGGGGACTTGAAGAAGCCGTTGTGTCCGGGGCCGTACGCGCCGTTGCCCTGCTGGAAGACCGGGTTGGCGGACTTGGTCCATGACGAGGCGCTGAGCGGGTCACTGCCGGTCAGCGTCAGCATGCCGAGCTTGTAGTCCGGGGTGTTGCAGGAGCTGGCCGAGTAAACGATGAAGGTCTTCCCGCCCCGCTGCAGCACCTCCGGGCCCTCGTTGACCCGACCGCCCACGGTCTCCCAGCCGTAGGTGGGCCGGGAGATGAGCACCTTGGAGCCGGTGATGGTCCAGGGGTTGGTCATCCGCGCGATCCACATGCTCTGGTCCGCTCCCTGCCACTCCGACCAGAGCAGGTACAGCTGGCCGTTCAGCTGGAGATAGGAACCGTCGATGTTCCAGGTGCTCGGCATCGGCGAGCCTTTGAGGCTGTAAGGCCCCAGCGGGTCGTCGCCGGCGCTCTCCAGCACGCTGAGGTGCTGGCGGTCGAGGGTGCCGCTCTGCCCGGAGGTGTACATCATGTACCAGCGGGTTCCACTGGGGCCGTTGAGCCGGTGGAACTCGAACGCCCAGAAGTTGCAGCAGGCGCCGGCGGAGGTGTCCGACCAGACGTACTGCGGAGCGGCGGTGCGCAGGCCCGCCAGGGTCGGTGACTTGCGCATCACCAGCTGGGAGTTCCAGGTGGTGCCGGCCAGGTAATAGTTGCCCTGGTGGTACTGCAGCCACGGATCGGCGCCGTCGGCCAGCAGCGGGTTGCGGAAAGTGGTCTCCCCCACCGCCTGGGCGGGCGCCGTGAGGGCGGCTATGCAGCTGAGACTGAGAAGAAGCGCACAGATTGCGCCAATGATGCCCTTTTTTCGCGACATGGGGGCTCCTGGAAACGCTTCGGAATGGGTGTGGCGGGAGCAGCGGGCCGCCCGCATCGAGCATGGGCGGCCCGGGAAACCAGGCCGGCGGGTCACTCCAGGGTGAAGGTGGCGCCGGTACGGAAGGCCGCCGAGCCGTCGTCGCGCTCCACCCACATCTGGAGGTCACGATGGCGCAAGTAGTAGCCGGGGAAGTTGACGGACTCCAGCGACACCGCCGAACCGTCGGCCAGGCCGGCCCGGCGGGTGAAGGTGGCGTCGGCACGGAACGTCGCCGAGCCGTCGTCGCGCTCCACCCATGCCTGGAAGCCGCGATGGCGCAGGTGGTAGCCGGGGAAGTTGACGGACTCCAGCGACACCGTTCCCCCGCCGCCCAGGCCCGGCACGATCCGGAACTGTGAGTCAGCCAGCGGTGAGACGTTCGCGTCGAGGCGGGCCCGGAACTCCCAGTGCCGGACGAAACGATCGGGCTGGTCGTAGGACCTCAGCCGCACCGGTGTGATCCCGTCGGGTACCGGGATGCCGAAGTTGGGGGTGCCGTCCGCGGTCCAGTACACCTTCTGGAGCCTGGTACGCCGGTTGGGATCGTTGAGCGGGTCGCCGGAGATGTCCCGGTAGTTGCGGTCGTGATAGACGAGGATGTCGCTCTGCCCGTCCTCGGAGACGGTGAAGGAGTTGTGGCCCGGCCCGTACTGGCCGGTCGTGGCGTTGGTGGCGAACACCGGGTTCTGGCTCTTGGTCCAGGAGGAGGCGTTGAGCAGGTCGGCCGAGGCCGAGGCGGTCAGCATGCCGAGGCAGTAGTTGGCGTCGGTGGCGCTGGCGGAGTAGGTGAGGAAGATCCGGCCGTTGCGCTGGATCACCGTCGGCCCTTCGGCGACCTTGTACCCGCGTGTCTCCCAGGCCAGCGTCGGCACGGTCAGCCGCGTCGTCGACCCGGTGATGGTCCACGGGTTGGCACCCATCCGGGCGATGTACAGGTTCGAGTTGGTGGCGATGCCGGGTTCCTGCTGCGCCCAGGTCAGGTACCGGACGCCGCCCGCGACGAACGTCGAGGCGTCCAGCGCGAAGGTGTCCCAGGGGGTGGCGATCCGGCCGCGTTCGGTCCAGGTGCCGGTCAGCGGGTTGGCGGCGCCGCTCTCCAGCACGTACATCCGGATCCGCCAGACGTCGTCGGCACGGCCGGCGGCGAAGTAGACGTACCACTTGCCGTTGATGAAGTGGATCTCCGGTGCCCAGATGTGGGCTCCCATCTCGCCGCTCGCGTGCCTGCGCCAGATGACCGTCTCGGGCGCGGTGGACAGGCCCTGCAGGGTGGTGGCCCGGCGCAGCACGATGCGGTCGTACTCGGGAACGGTGGCGGTGAAGTAGTAGTAGCCGTCGGTGTGCCGGAAGATGTGGGGATCGGCTCGTTGCGTGGCCAGGGGGTTGGTGTACTGGACGGCCGGTGTGGCGTGGGCCGCGGGGGCCGTCAGCAGGGCGGCGATCAGGCTCAGCACGACCATGGCGGTCAGCGCCGCCGGCCGCGACGGGCGGCGCAGGAGCCTGTTCATCGGCTTCCCGCCTGCCCGATCGTCACGACGTCGACCGCCGCGCGGGGGGTGATGCGCAGCATGCTGGTAATCTCCTAACGCATGTTAACGCTAACAAAAAAGCAGGTGGCGGGCCGCGAAAGTCATGAGGGGATTTCACGGAGGTTTCCGCCCAAAGCGTTAACGCAAACATTGCTGACGTCAAGAGCGGGCGTCGATTCCCCGCCGCACTTCGCAGGGTGGTGAGAATCCGGGCCGCCACCGGCCTCGGCTGCCAGGCCGTGATCAAGTGCGGCAGGCCGGATCTTCTGCCACGCTCTCCACGCTTTCGTCGGCGACGGTCGCCCACAAACATATGCGCTGCCGCACCGCCGCGACCGGCCGAGCCGCTCCGTACACCTGGGTGACCCGGCGCCGCCGTGGCCGACACCGCCCCTGCCGTTCCGACCGGATGTGGCGGTCGCCGGGAAACCCGGCAGACCCCAGCCGGGCACTCTGCGGAAAGACCCGCCGACCGCCCCGCACCTCCCGAGGCGATTCACTGGAACTCCTGAGACGACGGCCTCTACGGCGGTGGCGGCCTATGGTTGGCGCTGCCCACGTTCAAGAAAAGGCCGGCGTGTCATCGCGGCGGACGGATCGGTGGTCCAGGGCTACTTGATCGGCCGGTGAGACCGGTAGCGAGTCAGCGGGCACGTGTCGGCGAGGTGCGCCAAGCGTAGAGGGCGGTTATCACGGCCATCAGGAGGGTCAACGCCGCCAGCGTGGCGTTGAACCCCAAGTGTCGCAGTAGCAGGACACCCACACAGGCTCCGAGGACCAGCGAGACGATCTCCCCCGCGCGCCGGCGGGCCCGCGTGCGCTTTCCGGTGCCGAGCACCGAATCAGCCGCCAGGTTGGCCAACGTACCGGTCACCACGGTCGTGCTGATCTCGGGGATCTTGAGGCGGCGCACGACGGTGTTCCGTCCGCCCATGGCGAGTCCCAGGGCGACGATCAGCGGGTAGCGGCCGGCCTGGGTGGTGGGCAGGAGGAACGAGCCCACCGTGGTGACGGCGAACAGGCTGGTCTCCATGGTCATGGCGAGGACCATCCTGCGGCGGACGTTCGACACCCTGTCGGTGAGCCGACCGGCCAGCCCGGCCCCGAGGAAGAAACCCAGCACGGCGATGGCCGTCGCGACGAGCGGGAACTTGGACGGGTCGCCCGCGGCGAAGCCGAGGATGAGCAGGTTCCCCGTCATGTTCGCCATGAACACCTGACCGATGCCCACGTAGCTGATCGCGTCCACGAGTCCGCTGATGGCGGTCAGGCCGGCCAGCGACACGTCGGACGGCCGACCGTCCCTCACCTCCGGCATCGTGACCGAGGGAATCCGTGGGCGCCGGTGCCCCCTGTCACGGCGCTTCCCCGCGGCCGGGCGTGAACTCCCCTGGACGGCATAGTCGAACCTCTCGTTGCCCGGTACCCGCGTCGGCTGCCTCTGAGCGGACACTCTCCACCCGAGGCGGAAGGAGAAGGCCATACCGAAACCCGGGCTCGTCGAATTTTGGCCAGCATTTTCGGATGACCGCGAACAGCACTATCCGGCTGTCAGGCCACCGGTCGATCCCGGTACCGCGACCGCAATGCTGGACGTCGGGCCGTACGGCGGGGTCTCTCAGCACCGTGCCTGAGGTCGTGGCTCGCTGTCAGACCGGCGGCCGGTCAGGCTCTGTCGCGCGCAGCTGCCAGCGGCCGTGGTGGGCGGTGAGCCGAACCCGGGCCAGCGGCGGGACGTCGACGCGCCAGAACGAGGTAGGAGGCGCGGCGAGCACGTTCACCAGCGCGGCCCGGATGACCGCGGCGTGCGTCACCGCGACCGCGCGGCCGTGGAAGGAGTCCCGCCACAGGCCCGCCAGCCAGTCGCCGGTCCGCTCGATCAGATCCACGACCGACTCCCCGCCGTGCGGCCTGGCGGCAGGATCGGTGAGCCAGTCCTGGATCGCCTCGGGTTCGGCGACCTGGACCTCGGCGAGCCTACGACCACGCCAGCGCCCGTAGTCGCAGTCACGCAGCGCGGGCTCGATCGACGGGTCCAGTCCGAGCGCCGCCGCGGTCTCCCTGGCCGCGGCGGCGGGGCTGCACCAGGCCGTCGCCGCGGACTCCCACCCGTTCCCGGCCGCCTGCCCACCTCGTTCGGTGAGCGGTTCGTCGGCCGGGAAGGACGCCCGGGAGAGTGCGACGGTGGGACCATGACAGACCAAGATCAAACGGATCGTCACACGGCGGCTCCGAATGGTGAGCATTTGATTTCCTTACGGCCCACGGACGGAGCCGGACTCGCATCGTACGTTGTCATCAACCTGACTACGACGGCGAGTGGAATCGGTCGGATCTGAGCCGGCATGCCACTGTGAACGTACCGTTGCGGCCTTCTGGACCACGTCTGCGCATCGTCGTAGCCTCCCCACGATCGGGACGTGGCATTCCCGAAGGAGACGGTTCCATGGCACAGGCCGCCGTTACCGCCCCCAGCCCCTCCGCGAAGTCCCCTCTTGGGCGATCTTCGGTACGGTGCTGCCGCTCCTCCTCCCCTCCTTCGTCGGAACCAAGGCGGTGATCGCCTCGGTGCAGGTGGGGCGTCGCCTGGCGGCGTGGCCGCCCGGACGTCCCACGACCGGCGCACGACGTGACCGAGCGGGACGTCCGACGACCGCTCGCGGCCCCGTCAGCGGGGGACATAACAGTAGTTCGAACTGTTCTTGAAACGGTGGACGGCTTTCGGCTTGTCGAACCGCCACCGGCAGCCGGCGTCACGTCGGGCCTGGGTCAGATACATGGTCTGGTCTCCCTTCCGCCTGACGCAGTAGGCGCCCGGCCTGGGGATCTTCCGGTATTCCACCCACTCCCAGCCGATCGCCCTGCAGTAGCCGGTGAAACGCCCGGGGCCGAGTTCGACGAGTCCTGCCGATGCCGGTTCGGGCGACGACCGTCCGGGCCGCAAGTCTCCGGGCGAGGGTTCGGGGCCGGTGGAGGCGGAGGGGTCGCGAGAGAACGGGGGCACCGCCGACTCCGTCGCGGGGCGACTGCTCCCGACGGGAGCGGACACCGATGGTGCCGGCGCCTCAGGAGAGGCCACCCCCGTACCGGCGGAGGCAGAAACACGGCCGGTGACGTCCTCCGGCGTTCCCATCGCGCCGGCCGACACCCGCGAGGTCCCCGGCACGGTCGAGTCTCCGACGGGTAGCAGAGCAACGGAGGCCCCGGCGACGACCGTGAGGAGCGCGAGGACCGCGAGAACCGTCGTACGCCTCCTCCCGCGCGCGTCCGGGTCCGTGTCGGCGCCCATGACGCCGGAGGCGTCCGCTCCGCCCCTGGTCGGGAAACCCGACTCCGCGTCCCGGACCGACGAGTCATCTCCACCGTTCCCGCCCGGCGAGCCCGACCTCCCTGCCCGGACCGGTGATCGCGGAGCGCCGTCTCCCCCGGGAGTGCCCAGGCGGGGGACAGCGCGGGTCTCCTGTGAGCCGTCAGAAGCGGGCCCCCTCCCACGCACCAGCCGATCGAGGATCTGCTGCGCCGTGGGCCTCCGGCCGGGGTCCTTGGCAAGGCATTCGGCGAGCAGGTCTCGCAGCGGCGTCTCGATCCCGTCGAGGTCGGGATCGAGGCTCAGAATCCTGTTGATGACCACGGGGATGGCGTCGTCACCGAACGGCGGCCGGCCGGTGGCCGCGAAGGCGACGGTGGAGGCCCAGGCGAACACGTCCAGGGCGAGACCGGGCCGACCGGCGCTCAGTTGCTCGGGGGCCATGTAGGCGGGTGTTCCCACGATCCTGCTGGTCACCGGGCCGGTCCCGGCGAGGTCGCGGGCGATGCCGAAGTCGATGACCCGGGGGCCGTCCGGGCCGATCAGCACGTTCTGCGGCTTGAAATCCCGGTGGACGATTCCGGCGTCATGCAGGGCGACCAGGGCGGTGGCCGTGCCGATGGCCAGGCGTTCCAGAGCGCTGCCCGAACGCGGCCCCTCCTCGGTCACCAACTCCTGGAGCGCGCGGCCCGGGACGTACTCGCTCACGATGTACGGGCGGTTCCCCGAGATGCCGAAATCCAGGACCTGTGCCGTGCAGAAACGAGCGACCCGTTTGGCGACTTCCAGTTCGCGCTCGAAGTCGTCACGGACGGCGCTGTCTCGACCGAGCCGGACATGGAACAGCTTTATGGCCACGAGAGCGCCGGAATCCGTCTCGCCCAGATAGACGACGCCCTGCCCACCTTCCCCGATCTTCCGAACAATGCGATAAACGCTGATTCGCGAAGGCTCCCCTGATTCCATAGATTGATCATCCTTCATGCGCCCTTCGCCGGATATGAACTGTTCGACATAAATATCGGCCACGACAGCACAGGTCGGCGCCCCCAGAGACCACACTCCGGAGATGGCGGCTAAACTCCCCGGCCGCGATCATCCGTATGACGGTGAGGGATTCCCCGAACAAAGAAGAAGTGTTCAACCTGACATCCCGTGGAGGACGGAATGGTCACACCGTGCCCTTCCGCCCGGCAGAGATTCGCGAAACCGCCGGCCCAGGCTCGGATATCGCAGTCCGCATTCGCCCAGCGCATGGACCGTCACCTTGAACGCGACGGCCATGTACCCGACCGGCGTCGCCGGCCCCCGCATGATGTCAACCATGTCAGCGAGCGGGCTTGACTCCTCCCCCGCTTGAAAGCAGGGGACTCCTGGCTCACGCCGTCTGACGGACCGGCGGACCCGTCAGGTCTTCCACGATCAACACCAGCCGGGTTGAGACCAGCCCGGACGAGCATCACGCGGGCGGAGTTCTCATCCCTACCGGCACCCCTTCGACAGGGTCTGTCCGCGCTTCGGTTTCCGCCTGACCATCATCTTCTGGTGGCGGGCCGGCCACCGGGCTGTTTCCCGCCGTGCTCGGCGGGGGGGCAGGTCGTGGTCGTCGCCGCTGATTGATGACAGACGCAGCCGGTAGGTGTACCGGGCCGTGCCTGGCCTCCGACTCGCCTGATGCCGTCATACGGAACCGAGCGAGAGGGAACAGAGCCGGGTCCCGCTCCTGACCGGGGCCCGGCCGTACGATGAACCTCACTCCGGACCGGAACGCGGTCGCACGGTGAACTTCCCCTTCGGCGGCCCGCGGCCGGGCTTCCCGACCGGAGACCGGTCACGGTGGGTGTGTCGTTCAGCTCCCGCCGACGTAGGCGGCGAGGGTCCCCAGCCCGGTGGGACCGCCGACCGGGCGGGTCGTGGCGGGTGGGTGGCGCAGCTCGGACTCGTCGTAACGGCGGGTCTTCATGTGCCAGAGCAGGACGCCCGCCATCCAGTCCTGCAGCTCCGCCACGTATCCGTTGAGTGTCTCCCGAGCCTCCTCGTCGAGGTCGAAGTCGTCGAACAGAGCCGGGAGCTCGGTGGCGACGGTGTGCTCGAACTGCCGCATTCGAGATGTCATCAGGTCGTTGACGATGGCGACCGCCTGTCGCAGGTCGCAGTTGAGGAAGTCCTGGACGACCAGCACGCAGTTGTGCAGCTCGCCTTCGAACTGGATCTCCTTCTGGTAGGAGCAGAGGTCGTTGACCAGGCAGGCGTAGTCGGCGGCCGAGTCGTCCAGCCCGCGCATCGTCCGGGTGTTGTAGACCTCGGGCGGCACCGACTGGCCGTGGGCCAGCCGGGACAGGCTCATGGTGAGGTCGGAGCCGAAGGTCTTGCGGCGCATCTCGATGTAGTCGACCGGGTCGGGAACCCGGTTCTGGATGTGGTTGGCCAGCTCCCACAGCCAGCTCTCCGTCATGTCCTCGACGGCCCGGCGGAACCTGGCGCGCGCGCTCTCCGTCATGGGGGGCGCCGTACGGAACCACAGGTCGGCCAGGCCACGCTCGATCGGGTTGGCCGGCGGCGGGGTGGCGGAGAGGTCGAGCGGCATGAACGCCGACAGCCGCTCGTTGAACACCTTCGCGCCGAGCATGTCACGCCGGGGCCCGAACACCACCGGAAAGTAGTCGTCGGCGTAGGTCCCCCAGGTGAGCCAGAACGTCGAGATGTCCAGCTCGGGGCCGGGCGCGTCCGGGTTGATCGCCCCGGCACAGACGGCGAAGTCGTAGCCGTCGAGCTTGTGCTCGGTCCAGACGGCCAGCCCGGGGAAGCCGGGTAGCTGCTCGAACATTCCCATCTCGCGCGCCCACTCCACCGCGTGGCGGCGGGCACTGTCCAGGTTGGGGTTCATCCTGGCCTGGTACGGCATGTAGATCTCGGGCAGCGGCACCGGCCCCACCTTCCGCAGGGGGACGTGGGTGTGGCTCCTGATCCCACCCGGGCCGGTGATGCCGGGCGCCAGCCTGATGCGCGCCGCCGAGGTGCCCAGGCCGGTGGGACCGCCGAGGAGGGCCGGGGCGACCGTTGAGGTCTGCGAGGTCCCGTTCATGTAGCGGCTGGAGCGCATGTGCCACTCATGGCCACCCGACTGCCAGTCCTGGAGTCCCTTGACGTACGCGAGGACGTCGATGCGGGACTTGAGGTCCAGGCCGTGCTCCTCGAAGAGGGCCGGCAACTCGGTGAGGGCGGTGTTCTCGAACTGGTGCAGCCTGGAGGTGATCAGGTCGTTGACCGCGTCGGCCGCCTGCTGGGTGTCGTAGCCCAGGAAGCGCTCGAAGACCAGCACCCCGTTGCTGAGCTCGCCCTCGTCGCCGACCTCCCGCTCGTAGGAGAAGAGGTCGTTGCGCAGGTGCACCCCGTCGGAGAAGGTGTCCCTCAGCACGCGCATCGGCCGGCTGGCGGCGATGGCGGCCGGGACCTCCGCGCCCGCGGCGTGCTCCACCAGATTGGCCGACCAGGGGGCGCCGCCGACCTTACGCCGCATCTCGATGTACTCGATCGGGTTGGCGACGCGTCCGGCGTTGATGTTGGCGAGCTCCCAGAGGGACTCGTCGAGGAGGTTCTTCGTGCTCTCGACGAACCGGGCCCGCCAGTCGGCGGACATGGCCGGGATGGTCCGGGCCCACAGGTCGGCCAGGCCGCGCTCCACCGGATTCTCCGGCTCGGGAGCGGGCCCGGTGGGGTGCACCGGCATGAAGGCCGCCAGCCGGTCGAGGTATTCCTTGGCCCCGGCCAGGTCACCGCTGCGCTTGAAGGCCTCCAGGAAGTGGTCGTCGAAGAAGAACACCCACACGTACCAGTCGGTGATGAGATCGAGTTCGGGGGCGGGCGCGTCGGGATGGGTGTAGGCGCAGAGCAGGCCGTAGTCCATCGCCTCCAGCCTGTCCTCGTCCCAGATGCCGAGGTCGGGATCGAGGATGCCCATGTCGTGCGCCCAAACCCTGGTGTGCTCGCGCGCGGTCTCCACGTGGGGGTTCAGCCTGGCCGGATACGGCAGGTAGAAGTCGGGGAGCTCGAAGGGTTGCATGTTCTGTCCTTCCGTATCCGACGTCGACGCGTCCGGGGGCGCCCTGGGCATCGGGCGTCAGGAGCACGGCGAATCGATGAGGTGGCCCCTCTTTCCAGAGGCCACGACAGGCAGAACGTTACGCAATGACCACGGAGAGTGAAAGGGATTACCGCGAATACGCCATGGCACGGTCAGGACATCCGGCGTCCACCGACCAGTGCTCCGGGCGACCCGGGCGCGACGCGCCGGCCGCGAGGTCGCGGAGCTGGTCGGCGAACGCGAGTGCCTGTTCCGGTGTCATCCGGGGCTCGGTGCCGACGTAGAAGACCACGATGTCCCCGCTCGGGGACGTCGTGGCGGTGAACGGGAGAGACGGGTGGATAACCATGATGGGGTCATCCTTGCCTGCCCCACCGACAATTCGCAGGTCCTTTTTTACGCCCGGCGCCCTCGTCACGTGAACCAAATACACGTACTCGATACCGCCGATCGACGCCCGTCAACGCTGTGAGATAAGTTGTCGTCCACATGTCAAATGGGCTGACGTGGGAAAACGGAGGCTGGCGATGGCAGGGGACGAGGCGAGCGTCACCGCCGCCGACATCGCACGGATGGCGGGCGTCGGCCGCGCGGCCGTGAGCAACTGGCGGCGACGGCACGAGGACTTCCCCGAGCCCGTGGGCGGGACGGCGACCAGCCCGACCTTCTCGCTCGGCGCCGTCGAGGCGTGGCTGCTCCAGCAGGGCAAGGTGGCCGAGCTCCCGCTACGCGAGCGCGTCTGGCAACAGGTCCGCGCCGCCGGCGACGACCTCAGGCTCGGCGAGGTCGTCGCCGAGGCCGCCGAGCTCCTGCTCGGCCAGGGCAGGCCCCACACCGTCCCGGCCCCCGCGTGGGAGCTGATCAGGCGGTACGCCGAGGAGGAGGGCGGCCCCCAGGCCGTCCGCTTCCTGCTGGACCGCTACGCCGACGTCCACTCGCGCCGCCTGGCCGAGACACCCGCCGAGATCGCGGACTTCATGGCCCACCTGGCGGGGCCCGGCGCGCGGTCCGTCCTCGACCCCGCCTGCGGCCTCGGCGTCCTCCTCGCCGCGGCGGCCCCGGGGCGGCGCGCGTACGGGCAGGAGTACGACGACTCCCTGGCCCGGCTGGCGCGGTCACGCCTGACACTGGCCGGAGCGGGTGGGGCGCCGGAGACCGGTGGCGAGGTCAGGGCGGGCGACTCGCTGCGCCATGACGCCTGGCCCGACCTGACCGTCGACGCCGTCGTGTGCCATCCCCCGTTCAACGAGCGCCACTGGGGATACGACGAGCTGACGAGCGACCCGCGCTGGGAGTACGGGCTACCGCCCAAGATGGAGTCGGAGCTGGCCTGGGTCCAGCACGCGCTCGCCCACCTGGCGCCGGGCGGCGTCGCGGTGCTGCTGATGCCCGCGATCGCCGCCAACCGCCGCTCGGGCCGCCGCATCCGCAGCAACCTGCTGCGGCGCGGGACCCTGCGGGCCGTCATCGGCCTCCCCCCGAAGGTCGCGTCGGGCGGCACCGCGCTGCCCGTGCACATCTGGGTGCTGCGCAAGCCCACCGCCGACGACCCCACCCCGTCCCGCGTTCTGATGGCCGAGGCCGACCTGGGAAACCTCGACGCGGTGGCCGAGCGGTGGCGCGAGTTCCGCGCGGATCCCGACCTCGACGTCGACAGGCCGGGCGAGAGCCGCACTGTCCCGATCATCGAGCTGGTCGACGAGGACGTCGACGTCACCCCCTCCCGTTATCTCGGCACCGAGGAGCAGGTCTCCGCGGAGGGTTACCTCCTGCTCCGCGAGCGGCTGGCCGAGCGGCTCGGGCGGCTGGCCACCCTCGTCCCCGAGGCCGTCCCCGGCACCGGCCAGGAGTTGCCGTCCGTCACGCTGGCGGAACTGGAGCGGATCGGGGCGCTGGCCGTCTGGCAGGCGGGGCGCTTCGAGATCGACGGCTCCGGCGATCCGGTACTGACCGACCGGCACGTCCTGGACGGGGGCGCGGTGGAGACCCGCACCCGCCCCGAGGGCCGGATCAGGATCGAGCCCGGAGACGTGGTCACCGCCATCGGGACCGGCGGCCTGGCCACCCGGGTGATCGAGGAGCCCGGCCTGCTGCTCGGTCCCCGGCTCGTCCTGCTGCGCCCCGACCCCGACCGGCTGGACCCGTTCTTCCTCGCGGGCTTCGTCCGGGCTCTCTCCCCGGGTGCGACGACCGGCACCCAGTCCGGCTCCACCCGCTTCGACCCGCGCCGCGCCCAGGTGCCGCGCCTCTCGGTCGAGGAGCAGCGGAGGTACGGCGACACCTTCCGCGGGATCTTCACCTTCGAGACCGAACTCCGGGAGCTGACCGCCTCGGGCCAGGCCGCCGCCACCGCCCTGACCCACGCCCTCGCCGCCGGAACCCTCGCTCCCCCGACCTGAGGTGTCCTCCCGTACGGGCGGCACGACCCGGCCCTGCCGACAGCTGCGGGGTCGACACCGCCGAGGCTGACGCGTTGCCGACGCCAATGTGTCCGCTTTTTGATGATTTGTCGGCAAAGCGATAACTCCCGTTCAATCAGCCCGGCCACTCTGTCACCGATAGATGAGCAGCCGTTCGCGGCCACCGCGACCGGACGCCCCAGCCGAGGCGTGGGCGATGTTGTGAAGGAGTGACGCATGCGCGGCAACAGGATGACGCGCCGTACCAGGAGAGTGGCGGTGTGGGCCACCTCGACCTTCATCGCCTCGATGCTGGGTCTCGGCACCGTCCCAGCTCTGGCGGCCGACGGTGACACGGTTGTTCTCGCCGAGGACTTCTCCTCTGGGCGGCTTCCCAGCGGGTGGACCAGCCACCTCGGCACCTGGCAGGTAAAGAACGGCCGCCTTGAGGGCACCTCCGTCAACGGACAGCGTGCTCGCGTCACGTTCGGCACCAGCTACGAGAACTACCGGCTTGAGGCCACGGCGAACTTCCTGCAGGTGGCGAACGACTCCCGCTGGCTCAACGTGGCCGCGGACTTCCACGGTGCGCAGGACTACGGTTCGGTGTTCGTGGTGCGCAGCAACACCAAGCTGAGCAACGGTCTCGAGTACGCGGTGAGCAAGGCGGCCGGCGCGGCGTACGCGTCCCCCGTCACCGCCGCCGCGGGCGTCGCGCTCAACACGAACGAGACGCACGCGCTCTCGCTTGAGGTGCGCGGCACGCGGGCCACCCTCTCGATCGACGGTGTCCCGTACCTGTCGACGAAGGACATGTTCCGCGCCGACGGAACCCTCGGCCTCGTCGTCAACAACTCCACCGTCGCCTTCGACGACATCAAGGTCACTCGACTCGCCCCCGAGGCGACCCCGCCGGGCACGCCACCGGGCCTGCACGTCTCGCAGAACGACACCCAGGCCACGCTGACCTGGTCCGCGCCCACCGACGCGGGCAAGACCCCCGCGGGAACGCCCGCGACCGTGACCGGCTATGAGGTCGCGATCGGCACCACCGAAGCCGACCCGGCCGGTCTGGCCTGGTCTCCGGCGGCTGGAACCGCGCACACCTTCACCCCCTCCAAGGCCGGTGTCTACAAGCTGTGGGTGCGTGCCGTCAACAGCGAGGGCAAGGTGAGTGAGCCGGCGAGCGCGACCGCATCGCCGGGGGTTCCCAAGATCAAGGGCTTCAACAAGGCGGTCAGCGGCGGCGCCTGGAGCGCGGGCCACGTGCAGGGCATCGCCATCGACCAGACGAACGGGTACATCTACCACTCGTTCACCACGCTGCTCGTGAAGACCGACCTTGAGGGCAACGTCGTCGGCACGGTGGGCGGGTTCACCGGACATCTCGGTGACCTCGACTTCAACGAGGCCGACGGCCGCGTCTACGGCTCGCTGGAGTACAAGGCGCAGAAGGCCTTCTACATCGCCGTCATCGACGTCGACGCGATCGACAGAATCGGGATGGCGGCGCAGAACTCCGAGATCGTGAAGACCGTCTACCTCAGCGAGGTGGTCAATGACTTCACCGCCGACATGGACGGCAACGGGATCTTCGACGGCGACATCGGGAACACCCCCGACCACCGCTACGGCAGCAGCGGCATCGACGGCGTCGGCTTCGGCCCCAAGTTCGGCACGACCGGCGGCAAGCAGTACCTGACGGTGGCCTACGGCGTCTACTCGAACCTCAACCGCACGGACAACGACCACCAGGTGCTGCTGCAGTACGACACGAGCGACTGGGCCGGCTACGAGAAGCCGCTCGTCGAGGCGGCCCCCCACCACAGCGGCCCAGAACAGGCACCGGGCAAGTACTTCGTCCGTACCGGCAACACCACGTACGGTGTGCAGAACCTGGAGTACGACGACTTCCTGCGGCGCTGGTTCATGGGCGTGTATGCCGGCGCCAAGCCGACCTTCCCGAACTACACGCTTTTCGCGGTGGACGCCGCGACCCGGCCCGTGCCCGGCGAGCTCGTCGGCAACGGCGGGGAGCAGGGCCTGCTGATCCCGCTGGCGGAGGACGGCCGCACGCACGAGGCCGGCGGCGTCCGCGGCTGGGTCCAGAAGGCGGACGTGGGCATGGAGTCGCTCGGAGACGGACTCTTCTACCTCGCGCGCAACGGCACCAGGAACGGGCAGCAGACCTCCGACCTCACGCTCTACCGGTGGACCGGCGACGCCAACGCGCCGTTCGCGGCGGTGAACAGCGAGAGCGAGCTCTACCGCGCCCCCGTCATCACCTCTTCGGCTCCGGCAGGCGGCCAGGTCGGCAAGGCGTACTCCCACACCTTCACCGCCTCGGCGTTTCCGAAGGCGAGCTTCACGGTCACCGCCGGCAAACTGCCCAAGGGGCTCACCCTTGACGCCGCGTCCGGCATGCTCTCCGGCAAGCCGGTGAAACCCGGCAAGGCCACCTTCACCGTCACCGCCACGAACGAGGTCGCCCCGGCCGCCACGCAGAGTGCGGTCATCAAGATCAAGCCTTCCAGGAACGACACGAAGGGCAATGGAAAAGAGGGCGGGAAAGGTTCCTCCCACAACAGGTAGGTGAGACAACCGGATCCAGGCGCCCCGCGAAGGCGATGCACATCACCACGCACGCGGGTGCTCCGCATCTCTCATGATCGCTTTCGCTCGGTGGCCAAAGCCTGCCGTCCTCACGCCCGCCGAGCGGGGCCGTCGGCGACATGGGAGACAGACAACATCAAATAGAGCCCGTGCGGGAGTACGATGCACGGAAATGAAGTGTCGGCGATGACCGTCTGACACCGGGTGAAGCGTGAGCGGAGGTCGTCGATGGGCGAGGGGGCGTTGTCACCGGGCCGGGCGGGGTCGGCGCGAGTGGGGTCAGGCTGGGCGAGCGAGCGGTTCGGCGAGCGTGCCGAGGTCGTACGGCGGCAACTGGCCGTCTCGCTGCTTGAGGCGATGGGCAACGCGCAGGACGCGCAGAGCTCCGCGCACAGCGACAAGCGGTACACCTACGGCTTCACCATGATGGCCAGGCGCTACGAGGCGCTCGCCGAGGGACTGCGCGACGAACCGGGCTTCCGGCTGGTCAGGCCGCACGGCTCGCCGCACCACCTGGTGGTGCTCGGCGGCAACCTGCTGCTGCCGTTCCGCTACGCCGAGGACGACCGCACGCCGATCTCCGAGGCCCGGATCAGCGACGGCCGCATCTCCTCGCTGGTCCGCGAGCTGTTCGACCGGTTCGGCCCCGCGACCTCCTACCGGCAGGAGGAACTGGACCTGGCACTCGACGGGGACGGTGCCCAGGAGGGACTGGACCTGTCCGCGGGGGCGGACGGTCCGGCCACGGTCCGCCCCGCGCTCACCGGGCTGCCCGACGAGACCCGGCTGGTCCCGGTCGCCTACGCGGGCAACGCGCAGGCCGGCCTGCTGCGGCTCTACTGGGGCGAGGCGGAGCTCGTCGACGAGTTCGGCAGGATCCGCTGGCTGCACCACGAGCCGATCCCGCTGCCGGCCGCCCCCGCCGGTCCCCTCGCCGGCCCGTGGGCGACGGAGCCCGGTGCCGCGTCGCGTTTCGACGGCGGTCTCCTGCCCGACCTCGCGCTGAGCACGCGGTCTTCGGCCGAGCGGAAGAATGGCAAGATCTTCCCCGTAGGCAGTGAGGCACCAGAGGAAACCGTGGTCACCGGCGACAATGAGCAACCGTAACCAGCCCCCCCTGTTCGGCGTCGCCGAGGGCGGCCCGAGCCCGCAGGCCGTTACCGACGCGTTCGACCAGGCGCGGCTGACCCAGGCGCGGCAGCTGGCGGGGATGACGAAGAAGGACCTGGCCGAGCGGATCGGCGTCACCCCCGCGGCGGTGGGGCAGTACGAGACGGGCATGACCCGTCCACGCCCCGAGCTCGTTCCCCGCCTGGCCGACGCGCTCGGCGTGCCACCGGCGTTCTTCCTGCTCGGCCGCCCGCACGGCAAGCTGGACGGGTCCATGGCGCACTTCAGGAGCCTGCGCTCCACCCGTGCCCACCAGCGCGCCAAGGCCGCGGCCTTCGTCGAGCAGGTCTGGGAGCTGGCCCACGCCCTGGAGAAGCAGGTCAGGCTGCCGGACGTGGCCCTTCCCGGTTTCTCCGGCGGCGAGGTCCACTCCGGCGTCGAGTTGCCCCGCGACCCCGTCCAGGCCGCCCGCGCCCTGCGGCGGCTCTGGCGGCTGGGCACCGGCCCGCTGTCGCACGTCGTACGGCACATGGAGGCGCAGGGGATCGTCGTGGTCCTCCCGCCGCCGGACGAGGACGCCACCACGGTGGACGCCTTCTCCACCTCCCAGCTGCCGCGCCCGATCGTGGTGCTGACCGCCAACCGGTTCGACGACATCCACCGCTACCGCTTCACCGCCGCCCACGAGCTGGGCCATCTGGTGCTGCACGGTGACGCGGCCTCGGGAGACGCCCAGCAGGAGCGCGAGGCCGACGTCTTCGCCGCCGAGTTCCTCACCCCGCGCGACAGCATCCTGCCCGAGCTGCCCGGCCGCCTCGACCTGCGCAGGCTGGTCGAGCTCAAGCGCACCTGGGGCGTGTCCGTCGACTCCCTGCTGTACCGCTGCCGCGAGGTCGGTCTGATCTCCGACTCGGCGGCGAGCCGCGCCTACCAGCGGCTCAAGACGCTCCGCGACCAGCCGGGCTTCGCCGCCGAGCCGATAAGCGGCTACCCCGGCGAGCAGCCCGTGCTGCTGCGCCAGGCCTTCGACCTGGCCGTCGGCGAGACCGGTCTCACCATGGAGCGGCTCGCCACCCAGCTGGCCTGGCCGGTCTCCCGGGTGCGTGAGCTGCTCGACCTGCCCGACCCGCGCCCGGCGTTGCGCCTCGTGCCCGACGCGTCCGCGGCAGGCGGCCCTACTCGGCCTCGACGCGCTCCCTGATCCACTCCATGCCGTCCTGCCAGGAGGCGAACGCCTGGAGGTAGCGGCCGTCACGGGCATGGAAGGCGTGATACCTGAAGTCCCCGTCGCTGCCCGTACGGATCAGGTCGTAGACGTCACCCTTGGAGCGGTACCACACGCACTCGCCGTCAGCGGGACGCGAGGGCGAGGCATAGGCGAACTCACGCGTGATGGACATGTGACGGATGCTACGGATCGACGAATCCGCAGGCAATGCCGTATCCATTTCATTCAGGGATAAAGTTCACCCTCCGTCTCGGCCGGCTCGCGGGCGACCGTGACGATCAGCCGATGCCGTCGCGCCACGGCGCTCCCCCTGTGTCTCCTCCGCTCCCGAGGGGAGCGGCTTCTCGCCGGCCCGCCCGTGGACGTCCCGCCGACTCTAGTAGTGCTAGACAAGAGATCTCTGACAGAAATATCGCGGCTCGCACATCTAGCGGCGCTACGGCAAGTGATCCGGCCCCGGACGAGACGACGCGCCCGCTCGTCCGGCATCCGGGCTGCCCCCGGGCCGCCCCGGGCCGCCCCGGGCCGCACGGAGACCCCGGGCCCGCCCGGCACGGGCCCGTGTCTCCGCCGTCACCCGGCGGGCGGTGTGGGGGTGGGGGTCACCCGGTGGTCGGTCAGGTGCAGGTCGCCTCCGAGCGTCTCGCGCAGCTCGTCCAGGACCTGCCTGGCGCCGAGTACGGTCCACAACTCCCCGACGAGATGGGGGTTGTACTCCGGCGCCTGGTCCATCCACTGGTCCTTGCCGTGCTGGGTGACGAAGGTGCTGATGAAGAACCGGCCGGCGGAGGTCTCGCAGGCTCCGGTACGGATGTCGACCGCGTCGACCTGGATCTCGGCCTTGCAGCCGACCTTCCTGGCGAGCTGCTCGACCGTGGGCGGCGGCCCCGCGGGGACCGCGTCGCCCGCCGCCACGGCGGCGGGGGGACCCGCGGGCCGGTCCGCGCTGCAGGCGATGGAGAACGACAGGGCGAGGATCGCCGCGGCGATCGCGCGCGCGTTCCTGACGACACCGGACTGGCACGAATGTGTCAACATCCTGGAGATACGCACGTCCGCCCCGACAAGTTCACCGCCCGCCCAGGTTGGCCGCCTGGGGAAAGGCGCGTCGCCGGTCAGGGAACCCGGCCGACGGCGCCCACCGTGACGGCGCCGGCTCCCGGCGGGATGACGACGTCGCTGGGGTCGGGCCGCCAGTCGTAGACGGGCACCAGACCGGGTTCGAGGATCTCCAGCCCGTCGAACAGTCCGCGGATCTGGGTGAGGGTGCGGGGGAAGACACCGCCCGCGGTGGTCGTGCCGTAGACACCACGGCCCTGGCGGACCTGCTCCTCGCTGAGGTCGCCGGAGGTGACGTGGGAGATCACCACGTGGCTGCCCGAGGCCAGCCGCCGCCCGAAGGAGGTGGCGATGTCGGCGGCCTCCTTGTCGTCCGCGACGAAGTGCAGGATGGAGACCATGAGGACGGCGACCGGCTGGTCGAAGTCGATGCGCTCGCGGACCTCCGGGTGATCCAGGATCGCGTCCGGCTCCCGCAGGTCCCCGGAGATCACGGTGGTCTGCGGGTTGTCGGCGAGCAGCGCGCGGGCGTGCACGAGCACGATGGGATCGTTGTCGACGTAGACGATCCGGGAGTCGGGCGCCTCGCGCAGGACGACCTGGTGCACGTTCTCCTGTGTCGGCAGGCCGGCGCCGATGTCGATGAACTGGCGGATCCCCGCGGCGGCGAGATGCCGCACGGTGCGCCCGAGGAAGGCGCGGTTGGAGCGCGCCACGTCCTTCACGTTGGGGACAAGCTCCACGATCCTGTCACCGGCCGCCCGGTCGGAGGCGAAGTTGTCCTTGCCTCCCAGGTAGTAGTCGTACATACGGGCCACACTCGGGACCGTGGGGTCGATTCCCGCCGGTGCCTGCTCGCGCTCAGTCATATCCTCGCCTTCACCACTCTTTCGCGCATGCTAGACGAGTGGCCGGTACTTCAGATCATGAAACGACATATCATCTGATCGAAAATTAGGACGGCCCCGAACTCCCGGGCAGCGCATTCCCCCGGAACCGCCGGCGAACAGCCCTTGCGGTCCCGTATCAGCCCGAGAGCTCCTCACGAAGGTCCTCCAGGAACCTCCGGCTCTCGGCGAAGGAGTACGCCTGGACGCACAGGCGGTCCATGACCTGCATGTAGTGGTCGGTCTCGTCGAGCTTGTCCAGGTAGAGGGCGCTGTTGAGCTGTTCCATGTAGACCACGTCGGGCAGTTCCCGCTCGGGGAAGCGCAGGATGGAGAACGGACCGCCAGCCGCGGCGTGACCGCCCCGGTCGAACGGCATGATCTGCAGCCTGACATTGGGCATCTCGACGGCTTCGAGCAGGTGGTCCACCTGGGCGCGCAGCACCTGGGGCCCGCCGATGGGCCGCCGCAGCACGGCCTCGTCCATCACCGCCCAGAGCGTCGGAGCGTCCGGCCTGATCAGCCGCTGCTGACGGGCCATACGGAGCGAGACCCGGCGGTCGACCTCGCTCGCCGAGGCGCCGCCGTGCACGAGCATGATGACGGCCCGCGCGTACTCGGGGCTCTGCAGGAGGCCGGGGATGAACTGCACCTCGTAGGTCCGGACCGTCGAGGCCGCCTCTTCGAGCCCGACGTAGACCTCGAACCAGTTGGGGAGCAGGTCGTTGTACTTGTGCCACCAACCGGGCGCGTTGGCCTGACGGACCAGTGTCAGCAGCGGGGCCCTTTCCTCGGTATCGGTCACCCCGTACATCGTCAGCAGATCCGCGACGTCGCGTTCCTTGAAACCGACCCGCCCGAGCTCCAGCCGGCTGATCTTGGCGTGCGAGGCGCGGATGGCGTAGCCGGCCTGTTCACGGGTGATGTTCTTGGCGACGCGCAGCCTCCGCAGCTGGGCACCGAGAAGAATGCGCAGGACGGTGGGGCCGCCACCTCCCGCGTAGCTGAGAACACCGCTCTGCGCGCCGCTGTTCTCGGCGGTCCCTCTGGCCATGCCGGCTCCCTGTCGCACCTTCCTACGGTGCCACAGTTTCACATATACAGTGCGAATCTCACAGTCCCGCTAGGCACGCACTTGCGTATGCACTTGCAATCGCATGTGCATACATAGACAAATCTTCCTTTACAGCCCATTTTCCGACTCAGGAACCCGTGTCCGAAACCGGTACCCCGAGCGCGTGCCCGACGGCCGCCTCGTTGAACGCCCGGATCGCCGCCGTCTCCGCCGCCTTCACCCAGGCCAGGCCGAGGATCGAGGGAGGCAACCCTGTGACGGGGACGAAGCTGACATCCGGGCGCCCGTGGTAAGCCGCCGTGGGTGTGCAGAACAACATGCCGCCCCGGTTGAGCGCCACCTGGGTCAGTCCCTCCTGGCTGGTGGCCACCGTACCGGCCCGGGGAATGGGACGGCCGGAAGGGGTCGCGGACGGTGCCACATGCTCGCGCCACGTGCGCGGAGCCGGGCCGTCCAGGCCGATCAGAGATACGCCGGCCAGTTCCTCGGCGCCGATGCTCGCACGGGCGGCCAACGGGTGGCGCGAGGAGACACCGAGCCGGTACGAGACCCGGTTCAGCCCTTCACCCGTCGCCAGATCGGGCTCGTCCACCGGGAGCAGCGTGAACGCGATGTCCACCTGCCCGGCCCGCAACTTGCCGAAGGGGTCGGAGAGCGGGATCTCCACCAACTCCGCCTCGCACCCCGGGTACCAGCGCTCGAAGGCACGCACGCTGCCGGTGACGACATCCGTGGGCGTGGCCAGGAAGCCGAGCCTGATCACGCCTGTCACCTCGCGGGCGGCCGCCTTGGCCCGGCTGACCGCGTTCGCGAGGCCGTCGTAGGAGGGGCGCAGGTCGGCCAGGAAACGTTCGCCCAGGGGCGTGAGGCGCACGCGCCTGCTGGTCCGGTGGAAGAGCCCGCCGCCGAGCCTGGTCTCCAGCGAGCGCATGAGCTGACTCACCCTGCCGGGCGACAGGTAGAGGCGCTCGGCCGTACGCGCGAAGTGCAGCTCCTCGCTGAGTACGACGAAGCACTCCAGCTCCCTGAACTCCATCCCCACCTCCACCTGATCGTTTAGTCCACCTAAACCAAGCCTTCGACCTTCGCCATTGTTCCCGCTGGTGACCGGCAGAAAGCTGGCCGGCATGACCATGACCGATGTTTCCGCCGCTCCCCGGGCGCGCTGGCTCGCCGTGTCCTCGGTCGCGGTGGGCACCTTCACCATCGTGACCAGCGAGATGCTGCCCGTTGGCCTACTGACCTCGATCGCCGCCACCCTCGGCGTCTCCGACGGGACGGCCGGGCTGATGATGTCGGCGCCCGGGCTGGTAGCCGCCGTCTCCGCGCCCGTGCTGGCGATCACCGCCCGACGGCTCGACCGGCGCATCACGCTGCTGGGGCTGATGGCATTGCTGGCGGTGGCCAACCTGGCGGGCGCGTTCGCGCCGAACTACCCCGTCATGCTGGCCGCCCGGGTGCTGACCGGGGTGAGCATCGGCGGGTTCTGGGCCTTCGCGGCCGGACTCGGCCTGCGACTGGTGCCCGAAGGGTCCGTCGGGCGGGCCACGTCGATCATCTTGGCCGGGGTGTCGGTGGCGTCGGTACTGGGGGTGCCCGTGGCGACGTTCATCTCGTCGTTCGCGGGGTGGCGGACCGCGTTCATCGCCATGGGGGTGCTGGCCTTGGTCCTACTCGCGCTGCTGGCCGCCACCCTGCCGCCTCTGCCCGGCGAACCCCGAGCCCACGCGTCCGAGCCGTTGCCCCGCGAGGCCCCGGCCCGCGCGTCGGAGGGGCGGTTCACGTGGCTCTCCGGCCCGCTCAAGGTCGTCCTCGTCCTGACCGTCTTGATCGTGGCCGGTCACTTCGCGGCCTACACCTACGTCCGGCCGTTCCTGGAGCAGGTCTCGCACGCCGGTCCCGCCCTCGTCAGCACCGCCCTCCTCCTGTACGGCGCCGCGGGCGTGGCCGGCAACTTCGCGGCAGGCGCACGGGTGGCCAGGAACCCCAAGCCGGTCCTGGTCACGCTGGCCGTGCTGATGGCACTCTCCATGGCGGCGCTGCCCCTGATCGGCCTGCCCCTGATCGTGCTCATGGTGTGGGGCCTGGGCTACGGCGGCGTGGGGGTGACCCTGCAGCTCTGGATCATGCGGTCGGGCGGCGGCGAAATGGGCACGGCGCTCTTCGTCGGCGCCTTCAACGTCTCCATCGCGCTCGGCTCGTTCGCCGGCGGCCGGATCGTGGACAGCGTGTCGATCTCCGCGGTGATGTGGGTGGGAGCGGCGCTCGCCGTGATCAGCGCGGCCGTCGCCGGCTCGACCTGCCGGACGGGTTCATCGCCGAGACCGGAGTCGTGATCTCCGGCTTTCTTCCTCGGTACCGGCCCGAGGCGAGGTCGCAGGTGTCGTCATGTGCGACATCCCGGCCGGCCGCGGTACGGCGGGACAACATGCCGCGCACGATGTCGCACAGCTCGCTCGTCTCCCTCGGCGACAGCACCCGGCTGAGGCGGCGCTCGACCGCTCCCCCGCTCAACGATCCCGGCGCCCTCGTCGCGTTGAGGTAGCCGGACAGGAACGCGATCCGGAACAGCTTCTCCTGCGAGGGCGACTCGGCGGCGGCCCGCCCGGCCGCCTCCCCTCTGTCCCGGGGCGCCTCCAGCCCACCGAACAGCAGGTGCGCGGCGGCCCGTTGCAGGGCCAGCCCGTACAGGCGCATGGCCCCGTCCGGGGAGAAGGCGACGATCGAACGCCCGACGGCCTCGGCCGAGTCGGGCGACAGGTCGGCGATGCCGGTCTCCTCGCCGAGGCGGGTGTAGACGCGCACGACCTGCTCCCCCACGTACCCGGGCTGGAGGTGCTGGGAGAGCGTGACCGTCACCGTGGACCCGTCGGGGTTGCGCACCTCGGCGATGTCGGCCGCGTGGGTGACGTAGGCGGTGGAGTGCGCACGCTCGCACCACGGAGGGCACGGAGCCTCGATGTGGGGGCGAGAAGTCCTGACAGAGGCAGTGATGTCCATCCCGATCCTTCCAGCGTGAGGATGTGCACCGTCAAGGGCGTGCGCGAGCCGTGAGCCGGGGTCCGGCTCGCACGCCGGTGTTCGATGTGGCTCTCACCGGCAGGTACGCAGGATCCGGGCGCCGAGTTCACCTGGCCGCCCGGCATCCGGCGCGACGATCTCGGCCACGCCTGGCGATCCATGGATAAGAGCAGGTCAAGTGGCATCTAACGACAAGCAGGCAACGTAAGGTAACGACTCGGAAACACTCTTGTATTATTAATAAAATATGACTAATGTCCCTCGGTAATCGGATCCTGCAGGTCTGCCAGGCACTGCCCGGAAGCTGTCCACCGGGCATCTCCTCCGTTCACAGGGAGTCAACATGGGATCGAAGATGCCGAGGGTGGCGCGGCTTGCGGCCGTGGCCGCCGCGGCCGTGACACTGGGCGTGACCGCGGCCTGCGGCGGCGCGTCCGGCGAGCCCGCCGCAGGTCCGGCGAGCGGTGACCCGGCCCAGCCGGTCACCCTGAAGTTCTGGTCCTGGGTGCCCAACATCCAGAAGGCGGTCGACGCCTTCAACACCTCCCACCCCGGCATCAAGGTCCAGTTGGAGACCATCACCGCCGGCCCCGACGGCGGCTACGCCAAGATGCTCGCGGGCGTCAAGGCGGGCAACGCGCCCGACGTGGCCCAGGTCGGCTACGACTCCCTGCCCTCCTTCCTGGTCAACGGGGCGCTGGAGGACATCACCCAGCACGCGGAGCGGCACGCGTCGACGTTCGTCGACTGGCAGTGGCAGACCGGGGTCTTCGGCGGCAAGGTCTACGCCATCCCGCAGGCCAGCGGGCCGATGGGCTTCTACTACCGCAAGGACCTGTTCGACAAGTGGGGCATCGAGGCCCCGAAGACCTGGGACGACTTCGCCGCCGCGGCCAGGACGATCCGGAAGAAGGACAAGGACTCCTACATCTCCACCTTCGCCGCCAACCAGGCTCCCTGGCTGATCGCCCTCGCCCAGCAGGCCGGGCAGGGCTGGTTCGGCACCGAGGGCGACGCCTGGAAGGTGACGATCGACAACCCCGACACCCGCAAGGTGGCCGACTTCTGGCAGAAGATGCTCGACGACAAGCTGGTCAAGACCGAGGCCGACATGTCCAACGCCTGGTACAAGGACCTGCAGACCGGCGGCGTCGTCGGCTGGATCGGCGGCTCCTGGGGAGACGCGATCATCCGCGGCAACGCGCCGAAGACCTCCGGCAAGTGGGCCGTCGCCCCGATGCCCCAGTGGGCGGGCAGCACCGGGTTCGCCTCGGCCAGCTGGGCCGGCGGCTCCTCCTCGGCCGTGCTGAAAGGCACCAAGCACCCCGCCGAGGCCACCGCCTTCGCGGTATGGCTCAACAGTGACCCGCAGAGCGTCAACATCCTGCTGTCGGCCGGGTACGGCTGGCCGTCGGTCAAGGACACCGGCCAGATCACCAACCTGCAGCAGGACGACACCGTCTTCCCCTTCTACGGCGGCCAGAACATCTGGGACGTCTTCAAGGAGGCCGACGCGGCCGTCAGCGGCGACTGGCGCTGGCCTCCGGTCAGCGAGGCGCTGTACGCATCGGTCACCGACAACGCCAAGGCCGCGGTGCAGGGCGAGGGCACGCTCGCGGACGCGTTCGCCAAGAGCCAGCAGGCGATGGTCGAGCAGCTGAAGGCCAAGGGCCTCAACGTGGTGACGGGAGGCTGACGGTGACGGGGGTGCTGCAGAGGGAGACGCCGAAGGCCGGAGCGGAGGCGGACCACACGCGTCCGCGGCACCCCCGCCGCTCCCGGTCACACGTCGCGGTCTTCGTCATACCCTTCTTCGTGGTCTTCGCGCTCTTCTTTCTGGCGCCCATCGGCTACGCGGTCTACCAGAGCTTCTTCAAGCTCACCAGCAGCGGCCTCGGGCTGACCGAGCCGACCCTGGACTTCGCCGGTCTCGACAACTACGTCACCGCGCTGACCTCGCCCGCCTTCGTCGGGAGCATCGTCAGGGTGCTGCTGTTCAGCCTGATGGAAGTGCCGATCATGGTGGTCTGCGCGCTGGCGCTGGCCCTGCTCCTGGACTCCGCCCGCGCGCGCTTCCGGGCGTTCTTCCGGGTCTCCTTCTTCCTCCCCTACGGCGTGCCCGGCGTGATCGCATCCCTGCTGTGGGGCTTCCTGTACGTGCCGCAGACCAGCCCGCTGATCGACCTGCTGGCCGCGGCGGGCCTGCCACACGACTTCCTCGGTCCCGACACGGTGCTGCTGGCCATCGCCAACATCTCCACCTGGCAGTTCGCCGGCTACAACATGCTGGTGCTGATCGCCGGTCTCCAGGCCATCCCGCAGGAGCTGTACGAGGCGGCCAGGGTGGACGGCGCGAACGAGCTGCGGATCGCCTGGCATGTCAAGATCCCCCTGGTCCGTGCCCCGCTCGTCCTGATCACGGTGTTCACCCTCATCGGAACGCTCCAGCTCTTCGTCGAACCGCTGGTCCTCAAACCGCTCACCACGGCGATCAACAGCGACTACACCCCGAACCTGGCCGCGTACAACCAGGCCTTCGCGCAGAGCAACATCCACCTCGCGTCCGCGGAGGCGACGCTGATCGCGATCATGTCGTTCGTCATCTCGTTCGGGTTCCTGCGCATGGTCAACAGGAAGGGGAACCGGGCATGGTGAGGCGGATCCGTCCCTCGTCGGTCGTGGTGCTGGCCCTGCTGGGCGCGGCGGCGGTCTATTTCCTGCTGCCGGTCGTCTGGGTGCTGATCGCCGCGACGAAGAGCTCCGCCGACCTGTTCGGCACCTTCGGGCTCTGGTCGCCGGAGCCGCAGCTCGGCACCAACCTCGGCCGCCTGTTCGGCACCGAGGACGGCCTGTTCGGCCGCTGGATCCTGAACAGCTTCCTGTACGCGGGAGCCGGTGCGCTGGTCGCCACCCTGCTGTCGGCCGGCGCCGGGTACGCCATGGCCAAGTATCCGTTCCCCGGCAGGGAGGTGCTGTTCAACCTGGTCCTCGCCGGGGTCCTCGTGCCCGCCACGGTGCTGGCGCTGCCGACGTACCTCATCTTCAGCGAGGTGGGGATCACCGGCACCTTCTGGTCGGTGCTGCTGCCCAGCGTCGTCAGTCCCTTCGGGGTCTATCTCGCGCGCATCCACGCCAATGCGGCGATCCCGGATGCGCTGCTGGAGGCGGCGCGGCTGGACGGCGCCGGAGAGTACCGCATCTTCTTCCGGATCGTCCTCAAGATCATGAGTCCGGCGCTCGTCACGATCTTCCTGTTCCAGTTCATCGGCGTGTGGAACAACTACTTCCTGCCCCTGGTGATGCTCTCCGACCAACGGCTCTACCCGGTCACCCTGGGCCTGGCGCAGTGGAACTCGCAGACCTTCAGGGACCCGGCCTTCTACGAGCTCACGGTCACCGGCGCGGCGGTGTCCGCGCTCCTCCTCATCCTCACCATGGCCTCGCTCCAGCGTTTCTGGCGCGCGGGCCTGACCTCAGGGAGCGTCAAGGGTTGAACAGGATCACCCACCTCTACGACCGGCTGGACGGCCTCGGCTTCGGCGCCGACTACAACCCCGAGCAGTGGCCCCCGGACGTCTGGCGCGAGGACGTCCGGCTGATGCGCGAGGCCGGGGTCAACTTCGTCACCCTGGGCATCTTCTCCTGGGCCACGGTCGAGCCCACCCCCGGCGAGTACGACTTCGGCTGGCTCGACGAGGTCATGGACCTGCTCGGCGAGGCGGGTATCGCGGTGTCCCTCGCCACCGGCACCGCGTCGCCGCCCTCCTGGCTGCCCCGGCTGCACCCGGAGACCCTGCCCGTCACCCGTGACGGCGTCACCCTGTGGCCGGGGTCGCGTCAGCACTACTGCCCCAGCTCCCCCGTCTACCGCGACGCCGCCGTGGCGCTCGCCCGGCGGCTGGCCGTCCGGTACGGCGAGCACCCGGCCCTGGCGCTCTGGCACGTCGGCAACGAGTACGGCTGCCACCTGGACGAGTGCTACTGCGAGGTCTCCGCGGCGGACTTCCGGCGCTGGCTGCGCGAGCGGTACGGCGACCTCGACGCGCTGAACACCGCCTGGTCGACGACCTTCTGGAGCCAGCGCGTCACCGACTGGGCCGAGGTGCACCCGCCCAGGACGGCCCCGACGCTGACCAACCCCGCCCAGGAGCTCGACTTCCGGCGCTTCAGCTCCGACGCCCTGCTCGCCTGCTACCGGGCCGAGCGCGAGGCGCTGCTGGAACTGACCCCCGGCGTCCCGGTGACGACCAATGTCATGGGCCTGTGGCGGTCCGTCGACTACTTCTCGTGGGCCGCCGAGTTCGACATCGTGGCGCTGGACATCTACCCCGAGCCCAAGGACCCCCGGGCCCACGTCGACGCGGCGCTCTTCCACGACCTGATGCGCTCGCTGCGCGGCGGGCAGCCGTACCTGATGATGGAGAGCGCGGCGGGAGCGATCAGCTACCGGCCGCCGAACCGGCCCAAGCACACCGGTCTGAACCGGCTCTGGAGCCACCAGGCGCTGGCGCGGGGCGCCGACGCGGTCATGTACTTCCAGTGGCGCGCCTCCGCGGGCGGCGCCGAGAAGTTCCACTCGGCGATCGTCTCGCACGGCGGAACCGACAACCGGATCTTCCGCGAGGTCACCGCGCTGGGGGCCGAGCTCGGCGAACTGCGCGACGTGACGGGCTCACGGGTCCACGCCGACGTGGCGATCGTGCACGACTGGGCGAACTGGTGGGCCCTCGAACTGGACGCCAGACCCGGGGAGCTGAAGCTGCCCGAGCGGCTGCGCGCGCACTACACGCCGCTCTGGCGGGAGAACGTCACCGCGGACGTGGTGCCGCCGGACTCCGACCTGTCGGGCTACCGGCTGGTGGTCGTGCCCAACCTCTATCTGTGCTCGGACGCCGCCGCGGCGAACCTCCGCGAGTACGTGCGGGCGGGCGGGCACCTGCTGGTGTCCTTCTTCAGCGGCATCGCCGACGAGTGCGACCGGGTACGCCTCGGCGGCTACCCGGGGGCACTGCGCGAACCGCTCGGACTGCGGATCGAGGAGTTCTGGCCGCTGAGCGAAGGCGAGCGCGTCAAGCTGGTCCCGGGCGGCCCGGAAGACCGGGAAGGCACCGGGAACGCCGGAGGCTTCGGGGGGACGGCCGACCTGTGGGCCGACCACATCGTGCCGGAGGGCGCGAGTGAGCTCGCCGCCTACGCTGACGGACCGCTGGCCGGGCTGCCCGCGGTCACCCGGCACACCTTCGGCTCGGGCACCGCGACCTACCTGGGCACCCGCCCCGACGAGGACACCATGCGCGAACTGGTCCGCGACGCGCTCCGCCTGGCCGAGGTCTCCCCCGTCCTGCCGAACCTCCCCGACGGCGTCGAGGCGGTGGCGCGGGTCGCCGGAGACGGCCGCCGATTCCTGTTCCTGCTCAACCACGGAGACCGTCCGGTACACGCCGCGGGTGTCGAGCTGGCGCCCCACGACGTCACGGTGATCCGCCAGGAGGACGCGTGACGGGCCGCTTCGCCGACAGGAGCGCCGTGGTGACCGGAGGCGCGTCGGGCATCGGCGCGGCGACCGCCAGGCAGCTGTCCACCGAGGGCGCTTCCGTGCTGGTCGTCGACGTGTCCGAGGCCGGGGAGGCGCTGGTCGCCGAACTGCGCGCGGCGGGTGGCGAGGCCACCTTCCTGGCGGGCGACGTGAGCCGCGAGGAGACCTGGGACCGCATCGCCGGACGGGGACCGATCGACGTGGTCGTCAGCAACGCGTACACCGTCGAGGTGGCGCCCGCGCACGAGACGTCGCTCGACTCGTGGAACCGGCAGATCGGTGTCAGCCTCACCGGGACCTTCCTGGCCGCCCGCCGGCTGTTGCCCGATCTTGCTCGCACCGGTGGCGCCATGGTAATCACCTCATCGGTACACGCTCTCGTCGGGCTTCCCGGACATCCCGCCTACGCGGCGGCGAAGGGCGGGTTGACGGCGCTCACCCGGCAGCTCGCGGTGGAGTACGGCCCGGCCGTACGCGTCAACTGCGTCATCCCCGGGCCGATCATGACCCCGGCCTGGGACCGGGTCGACGAGGAGGGCCGTGCCGGCAGTGTCAGGGCGACCGTGCTACAGAGGTTCGGCTCGCCCGAGGAGGTCGCCTCGGTCATCTCCTTCCTGGCGTCGTCCGAGGCCTCGTTCGTCACGGGCGCGTCGCTGGTCGTCGACGGCGGATGGAGCATAGTGAAGGACTCGGCATGATGGCTGTGTACAGCGGACGGGGCCTCCACGGACAGACCGTCGAGGCGATCGCCGCGATGATCTTCAGCGGTGAGTGCCGCGAGGGCGACCCCCTCGACGTGTCCGTCCTGCAGGACAGGCTCGGCGTCAGCTCGACCGCGCTGCGCGAGGCGATGAAGGTCCTCACCGCCAAGGGGCTCATCTCCGCCCGGCCCAAGCTGGGCACGTACGTGCGTCCGCGTTCCGACTGGAACCTGCTCGACGGCGACGTGATCCGGTGGAAGTTCGCCGGCCGCCCCGACCACGGCTTCCTGCGCGACCTGCATGAGCTGCGGGCCATCGTCGAGCCGCCGGTCGCCCGCCTGGCGGCGCTACGCCGTACCCCCGGGCAGCTGGAGGAACTGCAGGCCGCGCTGGACCGGATGGCCGAGGCGGGGGACGCGGGCGATCCCGGCGCCGTCGTCGAGGCCGACCTGCTCTTCCACCGCGCGCTGCTCGCGGCGGGCGGCAACGAGCTGCTGGTACGCATGGAGGTCGTGATGGGCGCCGGGCTCGCCGGGCGCGACCGGCTCGTCCACGGCTCCCGCGACAGCGACGACCCGGTGCCCAGCCACCTGGCGGTTCTCGACGCCGTCAGGGCCGCCGACGAGGCCGCGGCCGAGGCCGCGATGCGGGATCTGCTGGCCAAGGCGTGGAACGACGTCGAACGGCTACACCTGGAGGGAAAGTGAAGATCGAGAGGATCGAGACGTTCCTCGTCCCTCCGCGCTGGCTGTTCTGCCGGGTGGAGACCGACGACGGCGTCGTCGGCTGGGGGGAGCCCGTCGTCGAGGGCAGGGCCGAGGTCGTGCGGGCGGCGGTCGAGGTCCTCGGTGAACACCTGCTCGGCCAGGACCCGTTGCGGATCGAAGACCACTGGCAGGTGCTGACCAAGGGGGGTTTCTACCGGGGTGGTCCCGTGCTGTCGAGCGCGGTGGCCGGGCTCGACCAGGCGCTGTGGGACATCGCGGGCAAGCACTACGGGGCGCCGGTGCACGCGCTACTGGGCGGACCGGTCAGGGACCGTGTCCGGGCGTACGCGTGGGTCGGCGGCGATGACCCCGGCGAGCTGCGCGAGGCGATCGAGAAGCAGGTCGAGGCCGGGTTCACCGCCATCAAGATGAACGGGTCCGGCCTGATGGACCGGTCGATCGGCGCGGCGGGCCTGGCCGCCGTCGTCGAGCGCGCCGAGGTCGCCAGGGCGACGCTCGGCACCTCCCGTGACTTCGCCGTCGACCTGCACGGCCGCGCCGGAACGGCCAGCGCACGGCGGATCATCGCCGCGATCGCCGACCTGCACCCCATGTTCGTCGAGGAGCCGCTGGCGCCGGAGTACCTGCACCGGCTCGGCGAGCTCACCGCGTCGACCGAGGTGCCCATCGCGCTCGGCGAGCGCCTGTACTCCCGTTCCGACTTCCTGCCCGTGCTGGGCTCCGGGCTCGCCGTGGCACAGCCCGACCTCTCCCACGCGGGCGGCATCTCCGAGGTACGGCGCATCGCCTCGCTCGCCGAGACGTTCGACGTACAGCTCGCGCCGCACTGCCCGCTCGGGCCGATCGCACTGGCCGCCAGCCTCCAGGTGGCCTTCGCCACGCCGAACTTCCTCATCCAGGAGCAGAGCGCCGGCATCCACTACAACGAGGGCGCGGAGCTGCTCGACTACGTCCTCGACCCCACGCCGTTCGCCTTCGTTCAGGGGTACGCCCACCGCACCCCGCTGCCCGGCCTCGGCGTGACAGTCGACGAGCAGGCGGTACGGCGGGCGGACAAGCGGCCCCACGCGTGGCGCAACCCGCTGTGGCGGCACGACGACGGTTCGATGGCGGAGTGGTGATCATGGAATTCCCGGAAACGGCCCGCCTCCTCGAACTGCTCCGGGAGCGGCGCCTGCTGGCCATCGTCCGGGGCCGCGACCCGGAGGGCTCGTTCCGCACGGCGTACGCGCTCGTCGAGGAGGGGATCGACGTCCTGGAGGTGTCGCTCACCGGCACCGGGGCGCTCGACGTCATCGCCCGGGTACGTGCCGAGTTCGGAGACGCCGTGGTCCTCGGCGCCGGAACCGTGCTGACCGCTGCCGACGCGGACGCCGCCGCCTCGGCCGGAGCGGGCTTCGCGGTGACCCCCGCCATGGGCGAAGGGACGGCCCACGCCATCGAGCTGGGCCTTCCCACCCTGATCGGCGCGATGACGCCGACCGAGGTGTGGAACGCGACGACCGCCGGAGCGACCGCCGTCAAGGTGTTCCCCGCCTCCGTGGGCGGACCCGGCTACCTCTCCGCGCTGCTCGACCCCTTTCCCGGTGTGCCGCTCGTGCCGGTCGGCGGCGTGCGCGCCGACCAGGTCCGCCCCTACCTCGACGCCGGGGCCGTGGCCGTCGGGGTGGGCTCTCCCCTGGTCGGCGACGCCCCGCACGGAGGCGATCTGGCCGCGCTGCGGGAACGCGCCCGCGGCTTCCTGAAAGCGGTGCGGCCTTGACACTCGATGAGACCCGACGGCCTGCCGGAGGCGGTGAACCGGTGACGACACCGGACGGGAACGGCGGGCGGCACATGATCGACGTGCTGACCGTCGGAGAGGCGATGGCCTCCCTGCACGGTGCGGGTCCGCTCCGTCTCGGGGGCAGCCTCGGGCTCTCGGTCGCCGGGGCGGAGGCGAACGTGGCGATCGGGCTGGCCAGGCTCGGCCACACCGCCCGCTGGGCGGGCGTGATCGGAGCCGACGAGCTCGGGCTACTGGTGCTGCGCACGCTGCGGGCCGAGGCCGTCGACGTCCGCGCGGTCCGGGTCGACCCCGAGCACCCGACGGGCCTGCTCATTCAGGAGAACCGGATCGGCGACGTCGCCCGTGTCCACTACTACCGGTCTGGATCGGCCGGATCGCGGTTGAACCCCGCCGATGTGGCGGCCGCGCTGACCTCTGACGGACGCGGGGGCTCGGGCGGGGACGGTGAGGTGGGCGGGGGGACGCCGAGGGTGTTGCACGTCACCGGCATCACCCCCGCACTCGGCCCGGAGCCCCGGGCCGCGATCGAACACGCCGTGCGGCGGGCCCGCGAGCTCGGCGCGCGCGTGTGCCTCGACGTCAACCACCGCGCCCGGCTGTGGGACACCACGGAGGCGTCGGCCGTGCTGGGCGGCCTGCTGCCGTACGTGGACGTGCTGGTCGCCTCGGACGGCGAGCTGGCGCTCGTCGTGTCCGGCGGTGCCGAGGGCGCGCTCCTGGCGGGGGTGGATGAGGTGGTCGTCAAGCACGGGGCGGCGGGTGCCGAGGTCTGGACGGCCGACGACCGTGTCGCGCTGCCCGCCCGTCCGGTCCCGGTGGCGAGCACGATCGGTGCGGGGGACGCCTTCGTGGCCGGTTACCTCTCCGGGCTGCTGGACGGCCTGCCGCCGGCGGGCCGCCTGGACCGCGGCGTCACCCTGGGTGCGTTCGCGGTGGCGACCCACGGCGACTGGCACGGCCTGCCGACCCGCGAGGAACTCGGCCTGCTCTCCCTCGCGGCGGGCGAAACCGTCCGCTGAACCGACCGGCGGGCCTTAACCTGCTTTTAGGGTTGGCGCAGCGTGCCACTAACGGGGCACCCGGCAGGCTCGTGGGCATGCGAAACACTACGAAACTCACCATCGCCGCCACCGGACTTCTCGCCGTCATCGCCGGAGGCGGCGCGGTCGCCTCCGCCGGAACCCTGACCCCCACCCCGGCCCCCAGCGGCACCGCGACGACTCCCGCCCCGGTGAACCCGACGTCCGGCACCGAGAGCACCCCCGCGCCCGGCGAGGCGGAGGCCAAGATCTCGCGGGACGAGGCCGTCAGGATCGCTCAGCAGAAGGTGCCCGGCGCCAAGCTCGTCAAAATCGAGTTCGACGGCGACGAGACTCCCGCCAACTGGGAGGTCGAACTCCGCGAAGGCGATGTCGAGCACGACTTCGACATCGACGCCACCACCGGCGCGATCCTGGAGCAGGACCGGGAGACCGCGGACGACGACGCCGACGACAGGGACGACCGGGACGACCGGGACGACCACGACGACCACGACGACCGGGACGATGACTGACCGGCCGGCCGGTGTTGAGGAGCCCGTGGCGCCCCGGTGTCACGGGCTCCCCTGCCGAAGGGCCGCGGGGAACGGCCCTCGACACCCCGCCCGACGTCCTCGGCGACGCCTTCCAGAGGTGCCCCCTGCCCGGTGAGGGCCGCCGCGGAGAACGCGGCCGTCAGCGCCGCCGCACCCGGTAGGCCAGCGCCGCGAGGGCGGTGACCCCCAGGAGCCCCGCGACCAGGTACGAGGGCCGCCACCAGGAGCCGCGCTCCATGACCGCCACGGTGGTCGTACCGCCGGGCGAACCCCCCGCGGGCACCGCCGCCGGGGTGGCGACGGGTGTGGCGGGAGCGCCGGAGGCGGGATCGCCCAGGGGGACGGCCGGCGGCCGGATCGCCCCCCAGTGCTCCTGCGGCGGCTGGGCGGCGATCGACTGCCTGAGCTCACTGGGAACCGGGGCGATCTCCAGCCCTCCCGGCACGGTGAGGGTGCCGATCCGGTATGGCGCGAACCAGCCCTGGACGGCCTCCACCTCCCACGTTCCCTTGGGCAGCGAGATCGCGGCGGCGTAGTGGGCGGGCTCCGTCAGCTCCACCCCGACGAACTTGAGGTTCTTCTTCCCGTCGGTGAACCTCAGCGCGACCTCACCCAGGTCGTCGCCCAGGTACGGGTGGGTGCCGTGCTGGAGCAGCCAGAAGCCGAGCGTGTACGTCGTGTCCGGGTCCGTCTTCGCGGGAACCGGGTCCATCACGGTGATCGCCCAGCCTCCGGCCCTCGCCGGTGCGGCCAGGGTCAGCAGGGGAACGATGAACGCCAGGAGGACAAGGATTCGTCTCATGCGGGAGGTACACCGGCCGGTCCGGTCAGGTTCCCGTCACCGGGTGGGCGCGAGGTGGGAGCGGCGGACCCGGCGAGGCGGCCGCGGCCGGGAGTCGAGGCCGAAAGCAGGGGTATGGACAGCAGATGAGCCTTCAGGAAGAACTGCGGCAGGTCGAAGAGGATCTGGAGAGACTGCGTAGCGAGGTCGCCGAGATGCGCAGGCAGGTCGGAGAGCTCGGCCCCACCGACCCCGTCGAACGATCAATGATGATCAACCAGGCCGACGAGCAGGAGATCCTCGTCAACGAGCTCGACGCCAGGCGCGAAGACCTCCTCAAGCGCATCGGCAAGGAGTGAACGGCACGACGGAACCCCGACACCAAGAGGCCCCTACCTGTGATTCGTCACATTTGGTTATCTCTGACTTCCCAGGGTAACCATAACAGCGAACCACCATCAGGGGGATGAAATGATCAGTACGCTTCACAAAATGGGCGTGAAGTCCAACGCGATGTACATCGCTGGGATCGCCTCGGTCGGCCTGTCCTTCGCGGCGTGGCTGGCATCGAGTTCGGCGGAGAAGGCAGGCATCGACCGGGCGGACCGGTGGGGGATCTTCATCGGCGAGTGGGCGCCCACCTTCTTCGGGATCGGGATCGCGCTGCGCATGGAGGAGACCCGCGACGAGATGCGGCCGACGGAGCAGGAGATGCTGCACGGCACGTATGCCGAGGGCAGGATGCCCTCGCGCGCGGGTGTCTAGCGGCGCTGCCGGATGATCGAAGGCGGGGCGCGTCCTTCCGGGACGCGCCCCGCCTTCGTACCCGGCCCACCTGTCGCCCCGTCCTGCCGAAAGACCGGTCACGGCGCTGTGACCAGGGCCGGATGTCTCGGGTCGTCGACGCGGACGACCAGGTCGGCGACCCGCGCCGGTGCGACCTCCGCCTCGTAGCGCGCGTAGGCGGGCAGCGTCCAGCGCTCCTCGTCCGGGGTGCGCCGGGCGAGCGCGCCCGGTGAGAGCCTCAGGTGCACGGTCAGGTCGAACGGCAGCCCCCTGCCCAGCAGCAGGGGGCCGGCCAGCAGCAGCACCCCACCCGGGGCGACGGTGACGTAGGGCGCACGGGTGGCCCGATCGATCGTGCTGTCCCACAGCGTGGGCAGCACCTTCCCCGACCGGCCGGGAGCGAGCGGCCCCAGAACCTCGCGGACCAGCCCTTTGTAGTCGAACCAGTCGGTGTAGAAGGATTCAGGATCGGTCCTGCCGTACTCGAAACGGAGCGAGGCCGGGCGCAGGAAGTCGGCGGAGAGGACACGGAGCACCTCCCGGCCGCGGAGCCGGAGCGGGTCGACCAGCGCGTCGGCGAGATCCCCGGGCTGCGCCGCCGGCGCTCCGTCGAGCGCGACGCGCACCCAGGAGTCGCGGGGCTCCGCGTCCACCCGGTCCGCGACTTCCTCCACCAGTGACGACGGCGAGATCGGCGTTATGTCCACTCCACCATCCTGGCCGACACCCGACCTGTCCCCGACCGTTGATCGGCCGACGGCCATGCCCGGGTCAAGGTCGGACGTGATGCCGATCAAAAGTCGGCCTGCCCGGGTTGTCCCGCCGCTACCGGCGGTAACGATCCATATGGGATCGACGGCTCGGCCGTGACCGGGCGTCGGCCTCCCGGTCGCGTCACGTCCCTGTCGGCGCGGCCCGGTGGTTGGCGTGATCTTCACGTCTTTCCGCAACCGAGATCACGGCACGTTACGCACGGAGACAGTGATGTCAGGAGGATTTCAGTGATCAAGCGCGGTAAGCCGACCAAGAATGGCCAGGTCAAGCTGACTTTCACCATAACGGACGGCCCGGCCAGGGGAGGGGTTTCACTGGTCGGCGACTTCAACGGCTGGGACCCCTACGCCCACCCCATGCAACGCAAGGAGAACGGCACCTACCAGGTGAGCCTGATCGTCCCCGCACGGCAGCCCATCCGTTTCCGCTATCTCGCGGACGGCGGCGTGTGGTTCGACGACGCCGACGCCGATCACCACGACGAGCACGGCGGCCGGATCAACCCGGTGGACGTCCAGGAGGCGCCGGAAGGAATCACCTCGGCGCCCGGCGTCGGCAAGCCGATGCGGCAGACGCTCACGGCGGGACAGCCGGTCACGAACTCGGTATCCGCCTCGTAAGGCCTGGCAACAACCACGCATGGAACGGGATCCCGCTCACGGGACAGACCGTTGCGCCGTCTCCGCGATCATCGGGGTGACCTGCCCCTTCCCGTCCCTGCGAGGGCGTGGAAAGGCAGGCCGCCCCGCCCGCGGACGGTGACCGGGTTCTCACGGACGGCCGCCGAGCACGCCGAGGGTGTCGCGGGCGAGTTGAAGCTCCTCTCTCGGACGGATCCCCAGCACGGGCACGGGTACGCCGGGTGCGCTGACCATCCCGTCGACGTCGAGGTCGGTGCGGACGGGCGGCTCGACCCCGAGCAGCGCGAGCCCGCGGCAGACGGCTTCGCGGACCTCCGGCTGATCCCAGCCGATCTCCCCGGTGAAGACGAGCGCGTCCAGCCGGTCCAGGCTCGTCGCGGCCGCGGCGATCTCCCGGCTCACCCGGTACGCGAACACCTCCAGGGCCAGGGCCGCGGCGGGATCGCCGGAGGCGACCAGTTCCCGGGTGTCGCCCGACTTCCCGCCCGAGAGTCCGAGCAGTCCCGACCGGTGTTCCAGGCCGTCGCGCAGCTCGTCGAGTGTGAGCCGGGAACCGGACAGCAGCCAGAGCAGCATGCCGGGGTCGACGCTCCCCGAACGCGTGCTCATCGGCACTCCCTCCAGCGGGGTGAACCCCATCGAGGTGTCCACGCTGCGGCCCTCGCGTACCGCGCACACCGAGGAGCCTCCGCCGAGGTGGGTCAGGACGACCTGGAGTGCGCGAACGGGCCGGTCGAGCAGTTCCGCGGCCCGCCCCAGCGCCCAGGCGTAGGACAGGCCGTGGAAGCCGTAGCGGCGCAGGCCGTACCGGCTCCTCCACCGCGCGGGCAGCGCGTAGGTGGCGGCGCGGTCCGGAAGCGCGGCGTGGAAGGCGGTGTCGGGGCAGAGCACGTGCGGGAGGCCGGGCAGCCGGCGCCGGGCGGCCTCGACGAGCGCGAGCGCGGGCGGCACGTGCAGCGGGGCCAGGTCCGCGTACTTTCCCACCGCGTCCAGCACATCGTCATCGACGACCGTCGGCCTCCGTACGGCCTCGCCGCCGTGTACCAGCCGGTGGCCGACCGCGGCGAGGTCTCCGTCCGGGGTGTCGGCGAGGAAGTCCCCGATCGTCCGCTCCGCCGCCCCGGAGTCGGGACTCCGCTCGCTGTGCTCGGTGCGCAGGACCTCGCCGTCGCGGACGAGGTGAAGCTGGAGGCTCGACGATCCCGCGTTGACGGTGAGCACTGCCAGTCCTTTGGTTCCCATTTTCCCGGCCTGCCCTGGAGGGGGACGGGCAAACGGCGCCTCCCCGAGCCGGTCCGCTTCGCGTCGGGCGCCGTCCTGACATCCGCCGTTTCACGGTCACCCGTTGAACTGTCACAAGCCACGGGCGTACGGTGGTGTCATTGGCACCGGTCCTTGCACGGCTCCCGACAGGGCGCTGTCTCCAACTGCCGTAGACAGCGGGGCGATATGACTCGGCTTTCCGTCACCGTGGACGCGCGTCCGCAGTTCTCCGTAGTGACCCTGATCGGCGATCTGGACAAATCATCGGCTCCACTGCTGGAGGAGAGGATCGCGGAGTTCATGAGGCGGGGTCATGTCTGCCTGGTCGTCGACACGACGGAGCTGGGATTCTGCGACTCCACGGGCATCTGGGTGCTGTTGACGAGCCTGCGGCGCGCCTACGAGCGGAAGGGCTGGCTGCGTCTCGTCGGCGTGCACGGATTCCTCGGCCGCCTGCTCGATCTGACCAAACTGCGAGACGCGTTTCCCATCGCCTCCACGGTCGAGGAGTCGGTGCACGAACTCTCCGGTGGGAGCGTCATCGCCTCCCGCTGATTCCCGGACGCCCTCCGGTGATCGGCCCTGGGCACGCCCGCTCTCCGAGGAGAGCGGGCGGGCGGATCAGCCGCGGTAGACCAGGCGAACGAACTCCTCGAACGAGAAGCGACCGTCGCCGTCGGAGTCACCGACCCGGTTCAGTGACCCGATGGCCTCCGCGGGCAGGTCGGGGAAGTGCCCGCGGAACTCCGCCTCCGTGACGAATCCGTCACCGTCGGCGTCGATGGCCGCGAACGCCTGCCTGAGTTCCGCCAACCGCTCCCCCGTGGGCTCTGTCGACATGGTGACCCGCCTCTCTCAACGACCCGCACTTCGATCAGCAGCCAACTTACGGGAGGAGCCACTCACACAGCTACACCGCCACATATGTCATGTTTTATTATCAAAAATCCGCTTTGCTGGCGCAGTCCCTCCGTACCCCGCGCCTAGACTGCGAGCATGATTCGCCCCGCAACACCGGATGACATTCCGACGATCATCGACATGATCCACGGCCTCGCGGAGTACGAGAAGGCCCCGGATCAGGTCAAGAACACCCCGGACCTGCTCCGTGAGGCGCTCTTCCGCCCCTCCCCCAGCGTTTTCTGCCACATGGCCACCGACGGGGACAGGGCCACGGGGTTCGCGATCTGGTTCGTTTCCTACTCCACCTGGACCGGCACGCACGGGGTCTACCTCGAAGATCTCTTCGTCCGCCCCGAGCACCGGCGTGGCGGGTACGGCAGGGAACTGCTCACCGAACTGGCCCGTATCTGCGTGGAGCGCGGCTACGACCGGTTCGAGTGGTCGGTGCTCGACTGGAACGCCCCCGCCATCGACTTCTACCGGTCGCTCGGTGCGGAACCGCAAGACGAGTGGGACAGGTACCGGCTCGCGGGCCCCGCGCTCGAAAAGCTCGCCACGACGGAGAGAAAGCGGTAGCCACACCGGGTGCGTCCTCGCCGCCAAGACCGGCCGGAACACCATTCCGGCCGGTCTTGGCGTTTTTCGCGTGGCATTCCCCGAACCATCGGAAGCCCTCGCGTGAAAACCTCACCGGAACACGCTCGGACTGTGAACCTTTCATCTCGCGGAACCGCCGTTCACCCCTCCGACCTGCTACGAAAGCCTGTCCTCGAACCCGTGGAAAGGCACTCCGTTTACACCCCGGGATCGACGACCTAGAGTCCGTCTCGCGTGGGCGCCGCACCGCCATTGATCAACTACTCGTCACCCCTCGAAAGGGAGGGTAATTCTGTGAGTAAATGGCGAAGTATGGCCATCGCCAGTGTGGCCACATTAATGACCGCACTGCTCGCCGTCGTCCTCGTTCCCCAGTCGGCCTCGGCGCACGGCGCCATGATGACGCCTGGCAGCCGGACCTTTTTCTGCTGGCAGGACGGCCTGTCCCCGCAGGGGAACATCGTGCCCATCAACCCGGCCTGCTCGGCGGCGGTGGCCCAGAGCGGGGCCAACTCGCTCTACAACTGGTTCAGTGTGCTGCGCTCCGACGGCGCCGGGCGGACCCAGGGGTTCATCCCGGACGGACAGGCGTGCAGCGGCGGCAACCCCGGCTACAGCGGGTATGACCTGCCGAACGCCGACTGGCCGGTGACGCACCTGACCTCGGGCGCGCAGATCCAGTTCAAGTACAACAAGTGGGCCGCCCACCCCGGCTGGTTCTACCTCTACATCACCAAGGACGGCTGGAACCCCAACCGGGCACTGACCTGGGGTGACCTGGAGAGCACGCCCTTCCACACCGCCGACCACCCGCAGAGCGTCGGCTCGCCGGGCACCAACGACGCCCACTACTACTGGAACGCCACGCTGCCCTCGAACAAGACGGGCCGCCACATCATCTACTCGGTGTGGAAGCGCTCCGACTCGGCCGAGACCTTCTACAACTGCTCCGACGTGGTCTTCGACGGCGGCAACGGCGAGGTGACCGGTGTCGGCCGGGCGGGCCCCAGCCCCCAGCCGACCGTGACGCCGACCGTGACGCCGCCGCCGGGGAACGCGGCGTGCACCGCCTCCTACAAGACCGTCAGCTCCTGGTCGGGCGGCTTCCAGGCCGAGGTGACCGTGAGCAACCCGGGTTCCGCCGCCATCAACGGCTGGACCGCGACGTGGACGCTCGGCAGCGGCAGCACCATCAACAGCCTGTGGAACGGCACGCACACCACATCGGGGTCCACGGTCACGGCCAAGAACGCCGACTGGAACCGCACGATAGCGGCCGGAGGCTCGACCACCTTCGGGTTCACCGCCTCGGGCACCAGCGGCTCCCCGACCGTCACCTGTACCAGCCCATAACGGGACATGGTCCCGCCGGTGCCCCGACGGGCGCCGGCGGGACCACACGCGTTTCCCCGTCTCACCCCGCCATGTCCGTACCGGGCCCGTGTCCTCGCGGAAGGGATTCCCGTGCCGCCCACCACGAAGATCGCGCAACTGCTGGGTCTCGTCTCGCTCGGCGCGGCGGTGGCCCTGATCGCGGTGGCCTGCGCAGGCCGGACGCCGGAGGGCGGGCACACCGCGGCGCACCTCCCCTCCCCGATCCCCCGTCAGGCCACCTCGGCGCCACCGCCTTCCCCTGCCGTCCGGCCGGACACCCCGGCCGCGCTCCCGGCCGCGGCGAAGTGCCGGGCGACGGTCACCCTGGTGGAGTCGTGGCCCGGCGGCTACCGGGGCGCCGCGACGATCACCAACGACGGTGAGCAGCCACTGGGCGGCTGGTACATCCAGTGGATGCTGCCACAGGGCGCGACCCTCACCCAGGCGTGGAACGGCACCCACATGCAGAGCGGCCCCGTCGCGATGATCCACGCCTTGGGCGACAAACCGCCGCTGCGGCCGGGAGCGACCGCCACCGACATAGGCTTCGTGGGAGCCGCCGCGACACCCCCGACCTTCACCGAGATCACCTGCGGTTAGCGGCACCCCGGGCTGGGCGCCCGCGGCCGGTCGGCCGAGGCCGAACGCGTCCGCCGACGTCTCCGCCCGGGCCTCGAACCGCCGGCGATCAGCTCCCCGCGCGCCGGGCGGCGGCGCGCGGAGCACCGGCGGCGGAATCCACCTCAGAGGCACCGAGACCGCGGCGTCCCGGGCGTCCTTCCCCTTCGGCTCTTTTCCGGCTCTCGCGTGATTCCCGCCTCCGGCTCTCCGACCCGCCGGGGAGGTGAGGCGGTAGCTTGGGGACCGCCATCAAGAAGGAAGAGAGATCGTGACCACGTCTATTCATCAGCGGATCGCCGAAGAGCTGGGTGTGCGCGAGCGACAGGTGCGGGCGGCGGTGGACCTGCTCGACGGCGGCGCCACCGTGCCGTTCATCGCCCGCTACCGCAAGGAAGCCACCGAGATGCTCGACGACACGCAGCTGCGCACGCTGGAGGAGAGGCTGCGCTATCTGCGGGAGCTGGAGGAGCGGCGCACCGCGATCCTGGAGTCGATCGACGGCCAGGGCAAGCTCGACGACGCCCTGCGGGCACAGATCATGGCGGCCGACTCCAAGGCCCGCCTGGAGGACATCTACCTTCCCTACAAGCCCAAGCGGCGGACCAAGGCGCAGATCGCCAGGGAGGCGGGGCTCGAACCGCTCGCCGACGGCCTGCTGGCAGACCCGTCGGTCGACCCGCGGGCCGCGGCGGAGGCTTTCGTCGGCGAGGGGGTGGCCGACGCCGCCGCCGCGCTTGACGGTGCCCGCGCGATCCTGGTCGAGCGGTTCGGCGAGGACGCCGACCTGGTCGGCGAGCTGCGCGAGCGGATGTGGACGAAGGGACGCCTGGTCGCGGCGGTCCGCGAGGGCAAGGAGGCGGAGGGCGCCAAGTTCTCCGACTACTTCGACTTCGCCGAGCCGTTCACCAAGCTGCCCTCGCACCGGATCCTGGCGATGTTCCGGGGGGAGAAGGAGGAGGTCCTCACCCTCACCCTGGAGCCGGAGCCCGAGCCCACCGGCACCTACGAGGGCCGCGTCGCGCACCGCTTCGGCATCGCCGACCAGGGAAGGCCCGCCGACGCGTGGCTGGCCGACACGGTCCGCTGGGCCTGGCGCACCCGCATCCTCGTCCACCTCGGCATCGACCTGCGGACGCGCATGTGGCAGGCCGCCGAGGAGGAGGCGGTCCGCGTGTTCGCCGCGAACCTGCGCGACCTGCTGCTCGCCGCGCCCGCGGGGAGCCGCGCGACCATGGGGCTGGACCCCGGGTTGCGCACCGGCGTGAAGGTCGCGGTGGTCGACGCGACCGGCAAGGTGCTGGCCACCGACACGATCTACCCCCACGAACCGCGCCGCCAGTGGGACCAGTCGCTGGCCACCCTCGCCGCGCTGGCGAAGAAGTACGACGTGGAGCTCGTCTCCATCGGCAACGGCACCGCCTCGCGCGAGACCGACAAGCTCGCGGGCGAGCTGGTGAAGCTGGTCCCCGGGCTGACCAAGGTCGTGGTGTCGGAGGCCGGGGCCTCGGTCTACTCCGCCTCGGCGTTCGCCGCGCAGGAACTGCCCGGCATGGACGTGTCGCTGCGCGGCGCCGTGTCGATCGCCCGGCGGCTCCAGGACCCGCTGGCCGAGCTGGTCAAGATCGACCCCAAGTCGATCGGCGTCGGCCAGTACCAGCACGACCTCGCCGAGACCAAGCTCTCCCGCTCCCTCGACGCCGTGGTGGAGGACTGCGTGAACGCGGTCGGCGTCGATGTCAACACCGCCTCGGCACCGCTGCTCACCCGGGTGTCGGGCATCGGCTCCGGACTCGCCGAGAACATCGTCCAGCACCGCGACGCCAACGGTCCGTTCCGGTCCCGCAAGGCGCTGAAGGACGTGGCCAGGCTCGGCCCGAAGGCCTTCGAACAGTGCGCGGGCTTCCTGCGCATCCGCGGCGGCGACGACCCGCTCGACACCTCCAGCGTGCACCCGGAGTCCTACCCGGTGGTGCGGCGCATCCTGCAGAGCACCGGCGGCGACATCACCACCCTGATCGGCAACGGTACGGTGCTGCGGGCCCTGCGCCCGGCGGAGTTCGTGGACGACACCTTCGGGCTGCCGACCGTCACCGACATCCTCTCCGAGCTGGAGAAGCCGGGCCGTGACCCGCGCCCGGCCTTCAAGACGGCGACCTTCAAGGAGGGCGTGGAGAAGCTCTCCGACCTCACCCCCGGCATGCTGCTGGAGGGCGTGGTCACCAACGTGGCGGCCTTCGGCGCCTTCGTCGACGTCGGCGTGCACCAGGACGGCCTGGTGCACGTGTCGGCGCTGTCGCACAACTTCGTCAAGGACCCGCGCGAGGTGGTCAAGCCCGGTGACATCGTCCGGGTGAAGGTGCTCGACGTCGACATCCCCCGCAAGCGCATCTCGCTCACCCTGCGCCTGGACGACGACGTCAAGCCGTCCGGCCCGCGAGGACCGCGCGACCAGCGCGACCAGCAGGGCGGTGGCGGTCAGCGCCAGGGCGACGGCGGCGGCCGGCGGGGGGGCGGGCAGGGCGGCGGGCAAGGACGCGGCGACCGGCAGGACCGCGGGGGCCGGCAGCGTAACGCGCCGAGTGGCGCGATGGCGGACGCCCTGCGCCGCGCCGGGCTCGACGGCTCCGGCGGTCGCCCCTGACCCCGGACCGGGACGGTCCGGACACCGGGTAGGAGACCCTCGTGCGGCGGCTTCCGGGAGGAGACCGCCGCACCGCACGCGGCCAGGACGAGGACGGGCCCGGCGGCCTCCGCGAACGAGGCCACCGGTGCCGCGCGATCCCCCACGCGCCGTCAGCGCATCGCGGGCGTTCTGACGCGTTCCGCTGACAGGGACGACTCCTGGAACGGCCCCCTCTCCGACCTCCCGCTTCCCGCCCCCACACAGATCAGGGCGCTTCGCACAGGGAGGCGAACCAGGCCGCACGACTTTTTTTACCTCTTGCATTGACTGGAGAACGAAGTCTGACCTAGGGTCCCGGGCAAGCGAGATCTTGCCTTGAAGGGACCCCCCATGACTCGCTCTCTGCAACGCGGGGCGTTGGCGGACGCGAGACGCGCCGGCCGCTCTCCGTCCGGGCAGGACCTCGCCTCCCCCTGCCGTATCCGTCGCGGCAGGCCCCCAGGACACGCCGAGCGACGTGCCGTCACACGTCAGGCCCACCGGGTCGCGTACGGCCACTCGCGAAAGCACGCTCGTCACGTCCGGCCCTCGCACGCCCCCCAGGACGGAAGGAATCAGCGATGATCTCCACCAGCCCGCGCCCCCTGCCGGAACCACCCGGCGGCGCGCGACGCCCGCGAACCCCGCTCGCACGAGTCGGCGGCCTCCTCGCGGCGATGCTCCTCACCTCCGCGGCCCTCGTCCCCTCCGCCGCGGATGCCCAGACCACCGCCGTCCAGGGCAGCACCGTCCAGGGCGGCACCGTCCAGAACACCGCCCAGGTCGCCGCCGCCCCCGGCCCCCTCGTCTGGTCCGACGAGTTCGACGCCGCCGCGGGCACCGGCCCCGACACCACCAAGTGGCGCCGCGACGTCGGTGGCGGCGGCTTCGGGAACAACGAGCGGCAGTACTACACCGCCGGCAACGAGAACATCGCCCACGACGGCGCCGGCAACCTGGTCATCACCGCACGCAAGGGCAACCCCGCCGGTTACTCCTGCTGGTACGGCTCCTGTGAGTACACCTCGGGGAAACTGACCACCGCCGCGACCTTCACCCGCGCCTACGGCCGCTTCGAGGCGCGGATGAAGCTGCCCCGGGGCAAGGGCATGTGGCCGGCGTTCTGGATGCTGGGTGACAACATCGGGTCGGTCGGCTGGCCCGCGAGCGGCGAGATCGACATCATGGAGAACGTCGGCAGCGTGCCGGGACAGGTGCTCGGCAGCCTGCACGGCCCCGGTTACTCGGGGGGCAGTCCGCTGAGCGGCAGCTACACCCTGCCGGGCGGTCAGGCCTTCGCCGACGCCTTCCACACCTTCGCCGTCGACTGGGAGCCCGGCTCGGTGACCTGGTACGTCGACGGCATCCAGTACTCCAGGAAGACTCCCGCCGACACCCGGGGCAACCCCTGGGTCTACGACCACCCGTTCTTCATGATCCTCAACCTGGCCGTCGGCGGCAACTGGCCCGGCTCGCCCGACGCCTCCACGACCTTCCCCCAGCAGCTGACCATCGACTACGTCCGCGTCTACGCCCAGGGCGGCGGCAGCGGCGGCCGTACCGGGCAGATCACCGGCATCGCCGGCAAGTGCGTCGACGTCGCCGCCGCCGGCACGCCAACGGAACGCAGATCCAGCTCTACGACTGCAACGGCACCGGCGCCCAGCAGTGGACCATCGGCACCGACGGCACCATCCGCGCCCTCGGCAAGTGCATGGACGTCACCGCCGCCGGCACCGCCAACGGAACGCAGATCCAGCTCTACGACTGCAACGGCACCGGCGCCCAGCAGTGGGTCCACACCGCGGCCCACGACATCGTGAACCCCGCCGCCGGCAAGTGCCTGGACGCCACCGGCCAGTCCAGCGCCAACGGCACCCGCCTGCAGATCTGGGAGTGCAGCGGCAACCCCAACCAGAAGTGGACCGTCCCGGCGGCCTGACCACCCCGTCATGGGCCGGGAGCGCTCGGCCCATGACGGGCTCGGCCGTGGAGCCGATGTCGCCCCTCGGTCAGAGCAGGCGCCTGATGTCGCCGTAGGCCCGGTAGAAACCGCCCCGCTCGGAGAAGCGGACGCCCTCGACGAGGTAGCGGGCCCCGGCCTCGCGCACGCCCTTGGGGAACTGCACGTTCCGCCGCACGTCGTAGCCCTCGCTGACCACCCGCACCCGGAGCCGCTCGCCCTCGCGGAAGCACTCCACCACCACGCCCTCGCCGGTGTGCGAGACCGTGTCGAGCACCACGGTCTCCAACTCGGTGGTGGGCTCCACCACCGCCAGCCCGGCGGACGCCTTGACGTCGACGGACTCGGGGACGCTGCCCCCCTGGGCCGCCACGATCGCCTCCTCGCTCACGTCGATGCAGGCCAAAGTGCCGTCGGTGGTCACGATGTAGAGGCGGTCGTCGAGATACTGCATGGAGAAGGCGGAGCCGCAGCCGGTGGCCAGCTTCCACAGGCGCTCGCCGCCCTGGTCGAAGCAGTAGATCGAGGAGTGGTTGTCACCGGCGAAGACGTAGCGGCCTTCGGGGGCGGTGGCGCAGGAGAAGACCGTGGCGTCGCAGCGGTAGACCGCCTGGCTGACGCCGTCCGACTTGCGCAGCCGGTGCACGGCGCCGCGCGAGGTGCCGGCGTAGACCGAACCGGTCTCCTGCCAGCCGAACAGCACCGCGCCGTTGATGGGCGTCTCCCAGACCGGCACGCCGTCCGCGGCGTCATAGCGGGCCACCCCGTTGGAGTGTCCGTGGTAGACGGCCTCGTCGTCACAGCGGACCATCCAGGCCGAGTCGCCCTTGCCCTTGCGCGCCCACTGGAACTCGTCCTCGTGGTCGATCGTGGTGATCCGCCCAGCACGGTCGGAGACGCCCAGCACGCCGTCGTGGATGTCCAGCCAGTAGATGTCGACGTCCTCGGCGATCTCGTACGCGACCCTCGGGACCTTTCCACCGAGGTCGTAGACCTTGCCGTCGTCGGCACCCGCGTAGATCCAGAAGTCGTCGCCGACGATGCACTTGACCCCGTCGGGGAGCCGGAAGCGGCCGGTGACGGTGCCGCCGTGGGTGACGGTGTAGACGTCACCGCGCTGGTTGCCGACCCAGCAGCGCTCGGAGTCGACGAAGATGCCGAACGCCGCCGCACCGCTGGCGAAGCGCCAGAGCACCGGCGCCTGGGCCGCGGTGGAGCGGGCGCTCTCCACGCTGCGCCTGGTGACCGCGCGGCGCTGGCGCACTCCCTGCACGGCGGGGGCGTAACCCCTGCGGATCTTCTCGTTGATCTTCTTCGCGGCGGCCGCCTCGGCCTTCGCGACGCTGGCGAAGGCCGATGCCTTGGACTGGCCGGATTCGCCGATGCGGCCGTACCTGATCGTCACCTGGGTTCCGTCGAGCACCACCTCGTAGAACTTGTGCGAGCTCCCGCCGTCCTCGGACAGTTCCAGGTACGTGCTCCGCGCGGTCATGCTCCACCCTCTCCGTTGATCGTCGCTTCCGGAGCGTAGAGCAGCTGTACGACAAATAAGAAAAAGTCAGGAAAGTAGAGGAATGGTGGTCGATCAGCGGCCGGACCGTCCGTGTTCCGCGCTCCGGTCTCCCCTGACCGGAAGTACGTCACCCCGGATCGCGAGAGGGTCAGCCGCGAGCGGCCACCGGGAGTGGGCGGCGGGTACGGCCGCACCGGGCTCCGGCCATCAGGCCCAGCATGGCCAGCACCGCCACCTCGAAGCCCACCACCAGCCGCTGCGTCACCCCGGCGGGGATGTCCTCGCCCGCCAGGTCCACGCCTGCCATCCGCACCACGTACGGGAGGACCACCAGGACCAGCACGCCCAGGGAGGCCAGGCTGAGCAGCCGGATCGCGCGGGCGTACGGGCCGGCCGCGTGCCGCCTGGCCAGGAGCAGTCCGGCGACCGGCATCGTCAGGAAGGCCACGAACGCCGCGTACCTGTGGATGCCACCGGACATCGACAGCGGCACGCCCGGCTCGTCGGTGGGGAAGGCGCCGATCAGCAGCATGCACAGGCCCCAGATTCCGACCAGCAGGGCCGCCGCGCGGTCCTCGTCCCGCCGGGCCAGCACGGCCCCGATGACGGTCGCGGCGGCGGCGAAGAGCGTGAGCGACAGGGGCAGCAGCCAGCCGTCCGCCTCGAACGCGTACTCGCTGATCACCGTGTGCACCGGGTCGAGACCGGTGACCACATGCAACCCGAGCATCGTGGCGGCCCCGGCGCCGATCGCCGCGTAACCGCCGAATACCATCGCAGATCCCGTGAACGCCTGACTTCCCATGCCTCAACGATGGCGACGATCAAGATTCCGGAATATCGGAGAGAGCCCCCTGACGTCCCTGAACGGCCCCGTAAGGATCTCGGGGCCAGGTAGTGCCGTCCTTCCGGGGGCGCTCCCCGCGACATCTCCCTGACCTGCGCGAAAACCCGCGGTGGTAGGGCGGCCCTCATCAGGGTCGCCCCCGGGACGAGGCCCGTCTCCCGCGGGCACGCCGCCCGTCGGGAGGCGGTCACGCACCGACCGGCGCGCGGTGCGGGTTCCACTCCTCGTCGCTCATCCGGATCATCGCCACGCCCACGGCACCGAAGACGACCAGCAGGAGAAGCGGCCCCGAGTAGCCGAGCAGCGGATTCCAGAGCCGGGCGCCGACCAGCCAGACCACCAGCCCGACGAACACGCCGGCCGGGAACCACCACCCGGCCCGCCCCGCGCGTGCGTACGCCACGGCCACCAGGACCAGGCCGAGGAAGGAGCCGGCCATACCCGGGATCTGCCAGGCGACGATCAGCGCGGGCTGGGCGGCGTCCTGCAGGATCTTCGTGGCCGTCTCCACCGGGAGCTGCTGGTAGAGCACGATGTCGAAGAAGTCGGAGATCATCAGCGCGGAGAAGTTGATCAGGCCGAGCACGGTGACCGCCCCGGCCAGGTGGGCGAGGACGACACCCCTGCGCCGGACGAGGTGAACCATGCCGATCACGCCGGGCACCCAGAGCACCCAGGCGTAGTGCAGGAGCGTCGCGCTGACCCCGGTGGCCCCGGGGTTTTCGGCATAGCCGAGGGTGTCCTCGACTCCGAACTCCAGGGGATCGACGATCATGCCCAGCAGCAGGCAGAGGGGGGCGAGGATCAGGCTGACGCCCGCGGCCCCGCGACGGAACGCGTCAGGATCGGTAAGAGTGAACATGGCTCGGAAACTACGAACCGGGCCCCATCTCCGTCATCAAGGCCCGCCTTGACCCGCAATCCCCCCGAAGATGGATGTCAACCGCCCTTCCCGCCCCTTACCCTCACGTCATGCCGCACCCCCCTCCCCCCGCGTCATGAGCCGCCGTTTTCCGCCCACCGCCGTCGACTGGCTGATCGCGGCGGTCATGGCCGTGTTCGGGCTCGCCGAGGAGCTCAGCGAGCGCACGTCGGCCTTCGACCACGAGCAGTCCCCGTGGTGGCTGATCGCGGTGCTGGCCGCGGCGGCACTGGTGCTCGTACGGCGCCGTGCCCCGTTCACGGTCCTGACCGTCTACTCGCTGGCGAGCGCGGCGAGCTTCGCGTACTTCGGCGACCTCGCCGCCGCCTGGCAGTTCTACACCCAGCTCATCCTGCTGTTCACCCTGGTCAGCGAGGTTCCCCCGCGAGATCCCAGAACCGTGGGCGGGCTCGTGGTCACCGGGCTCTTCATCGGGTCGATGGTGCTGATCGGCGACCTTCCCTCCGGCCCCGGAGACGTGGCGGTGGCCGTGGTGATGGCCTCGATCGCCGGCGGCACGGGCCTCGCCGTGTGGCGGCACCGGCAGCTCGCGCTTCAGGCGCGGGAACGTGGCGAGTTGCTCGCCCGCGAGGCCGTGGCCGAGGAGCGCACCCGGATCGCCCGCGAACTGCACGACGTGGTCGCCCACAGTGTCAGCGTCATGGTCATGCAGGCCGGCGCGGCCAGGCTGATGCTCCGCCCCGACCAGCTGGTCGAGCGCGAGACGCTGACAGTGGTGGAGGAGGCCGGCCGCGAGGCGGTCGAGGAGCTCCGCCGCATGCTCGGCCTGCTGCGCACCGACTCCAGCGAGGACGGGCTGGCCCCGCAGCCCAGCCTGGCCCGGCTGGAGGACCTGGTAGAGCAGGTACGCGCCGCCGGGCTGGAGGTGGAGCTGACCGTGCGGGGCGAGGCCCGGCCGCTCCCGGCCGGGCTGGAGCTGTCGGCCTACCGGATCATTCAGGAGGCGCTGACCAACACGCTCAAGCACGCGGGCCCGGCGCGCGTCACGGTCACCGTCTCCCACCTGCCTCGTACGCTCAACCTGGAGGTCGTCGACGACGGCCCCAGAAACGGCCACGTCGGTCCCCAGGGTGCCGGGCACGGTCTGATCGGCATGCGGGAGCGGGTCGCGCTCTTCCACGGGCGGCTCGCCACCGGGCCGCTGCCGGCCGGCGGTTACAGCGTCAGCGCCTCGTTCCCGCTGGCGATGCGGGTCAGCGGGGAGAGACCCGCGGACTGAGCGGGAGACCATGAAGGAGAGCCGAATGACCATCACCGTCATGCTGGCCGACGACCAGGCCATGATCCGCCGTGGGCTACGGCTCGTCATCGGCACCCAGCCGGACATCCGGGTGATCGGCGAGGCCGCGGACGGGCGCGAGGCCGTGGAGACGGCCAGGCGCCTCGGGCCCGACCTGGTGCTGCTCGACATCTCGATGCCCCGGATGTCCGGCATCGCCGCGGCCCGCGAACTGCTGGCCGACCAGGCCCCGCCGAAGATCCTCATCCTGACGACGTACGACACCGACGAGAACCTCGACGGGGCCCTGCGCGCGGGGGTGAGCGGCTTCCTGCTCAAGACCTCGCCGCCCGAACAGCTGTTCACCGCGATCCGCACCGCGGCGCGGGGCCTGGGCGCGCTCGACCCCGCCATCACCACCCGGGTCATGGCGGGGTACGTGGGCACCTCCCCCCTCCCGCGGACCGTCACCCAGCGGGAGCGGGAGGTCCTCACCCTGATCGGCCGCGGCCTGAACAACTCGGAGATCGCCGCCACCCTGTTCGTCGCCGAGTCCACGGTCGGCACCCACATCAACCATCTGCTGTCCAAGCTCGCCCTGCGCGACCGCGCCGAGGCGGTCAGGTACGCCTACGAGCACGGCCTCGTCCGCCCCGGCGAGCACCGGGATCAGTAGGCGAAGAACACCGTCTCGCCGTCACCCTGGAGGCGGACGTCGAACCGGTAGGACCGCTCCCCCTCCGGCACCGCGACGAGCGTGCTCCGGCGCACCGGATCCACCTCGGCGGGGAACGGCGCCTCAGCGGTGAGGTAGACCCGGGTCCAGACCGGCTTGAGCAGGCCGCGTGCGAAGATCAGCAGAGGGATGTAGCCGTCGGGCCTGGCCGTGCGGAAGCGGTAGGAGCCGTCGGCCCCGGTCTCGCAGCGACCGAACAGCCCCGGCTGGCAGATCTCCAGCAGCGCGTCGGACACCGGTTCGCCCGCGCCGTCCAGCAGCCTGCCGCGCAGCTCGATCATGTCCGGATGGTCCTCCGGCACGACGAGGGGTCCCTCTTCGTACGGCAGGGCGAACGAGAAGAACGGGCCCACGGTCTGCGACGGGGTCTGCGACATCACTCCTCCTCAAAGGGGGTCGCACCCAGCACGACGTCCCAGCGGTAGCCGAGCGCCCACTCGGGCTCGGTGACATCCAGGTCGAAGGCGGAGACGAGCCGTTCGCGGTCCTTCGGCTCCGGGACCGACTGGAAGATCGGGTCGTAGGCGAACAGCGGGTCGCCGGGGAAGTACATCTGGGTGATCAGGCGCTGGGTGAAGGCGGTGCCGAACACCGAGAAGTGGATGTGCGCCGGACGCCAGGCGTTGGGGTGGTTACGCCAGGGATAGGACCCCGGCTTGATCGTGACGAACCGGTAGCGGCCCTCGGCGTCGGTCAGGCAGCGGCCGAATCCGGTGAAGTTGGGATCGAGCGGGGCAGGGTGCTGGTCCACCGGATGGGCGTACCTGCCGGTGGCGTTCGCCTGCCAGACCTCCAGCAGCGTGTTCGGCACCGCCCGGCCCCGGCTGTCGAGGACCCGGCCCGTGACGATGATGCGCTCGCCGATCGGCTCGCCCGCGTGCTGCCTGGTCAGGTCGTGGTCCAGCGGCCCGACCGGCCGGTGGCCGTAGACCGGGTCGAGCAGCTCCGCCGCCTCCGGATCGAGGGCGGGTCGCACCGGCGGGTACGAGGGAGCGCGAAGCAGGGTGCTGAGATAGCCAGGGGTGAGGTGGTGCGGGTGCGGATCTGTGAGGGTCACGGATGGGCTCCGAAATCGAAGGGCAGGCCGACGTAGTTCTCCGCGAGCGTGGTCGCGGCGGCCTCTGAGGAGGTGACGTAGTCGAGGTGTGCGGTCTGCAGGCGCCGCCCGTAGGGGTCGTCGGCGTCGAAAGTGTGCAGCAGCGTGGTCATCCACCAGGAGAAGTGCTGGGCACGCCAGACCCGTTTCAGGCAGTTGCCGGAGTAGGCGTCCAGCAGATCGCCGGAGCCCGTCGCGTAGAACTCGGTCAGGGCCTCGGTCAGCAGCCGGACGTCCGCGACCGCCAGGTTGAGTCCCTTGGCCCCGGTGGGCGGCACGATGTGGGCGGCGTCCCCGGCGAGGTAGAGGTTGCCGTGGCGCATGGGCTCGGCGACGAACGAGCGCATCGCCGACATGTCCCTGGAGATGATCGGCCCCTCGGCCAGCGTGAAACCGGGGACCGTCTCCAGGCGTGCCCGCAGCTCGGCCCAGATCCGCTCGTCCGGCCAGTCGTCGAGCGAGGCGTCCGGGGGGACCTGCAGGTAGAAGCGGCTGATCTCCTCAGAACGCATGCTGTGCAGCGCGAAGCCCCGCTCGGTGTGGGAGTAGATCAGCTCCTTGGCCGACGGAGGGATCCGCGCGAGGATGCCGAGCCAGGCGAAGGGATAGTCCCGTTGGAAGACCGTCAGGACGCCCTCGGGGATCGACCGCCGCGAGACGCCGTGGAAGCCGTCGCACCCGGCGATGACGTCACAGTCGAGGCGCTCACCCTGGAAGGTGAGGTAGGGGTCCCTCTCCAACGAGTGCAGGGCGACGTCCGGGACGTCGAAGAGAATCTTCCCTCCGTCGGCCAGTCTGCGGGCGACGAGGTCCTTGACGACCTCCTGCTGACCGTAGACGGTGATGGCCCGGCCGGGAACGAGCTCCTCGAAGGGGATGCGGTGCCCGGCCCCGCCGTACCGCAGCTCGATGCCGTGGTGCGGCAGCCCCTCGGCGCGCATCCGGTCGCCGACGCCCGCCTCGTTGAGCACGTCCACCGTGCCCTGCTCCAGCACCCCGGCCCGCACCCGTTGCTCGATGTAGTGCCTGCTCCGTGCCTCAAGGACCACCGAGTCGATGCCCCGCAGGTGGAGCAGATGGGAGAGGAGCAGCCCGGCGGGGCCCGCTCCGACGATCCCGACCTGAGTTCGCATGCGTCGAGCATTCCGCACCGTCCACCCCCGCACGCGTCACTCTTCCGCTCAGCGGAAATCTCTCAGCTCCGCAGGGCGGCGAGATCCCGGGAGAGGGCCCCGGCCGCGGTCAGCACGGCGGATGCCAGCCGGCGCTGATCGGCGTTGTGCCGCCAGGCCACCAGTGACAGCGCCGCCACCACCCGGCCGGCCGCCCCCCGTACCGGCACCGCGACCGAGCAGGTGCCCACCGACATCTCCTCCTGCGTACAGGCGATCCCGGTCCGGCGGATCTCCTCCAGCTCGGCACGGAGCCGCGTGGGGTCCACCACCGTGTTGGGCGCGTGCGGGGTGAGCTCCCCGGCGAGCACCCGCTCCACCGTCTCCGGGTCCGCGTAGGCCAGCAGGACCTTGCCGACCCCGGTCGCGTGCAGCGGCAGCCCTCCGGCCACCCGCGAGACGATCGGCACGGAGGTGGGCCCGCGCAGTCGCTCCAGGTACAGCGCCCGGTCGTCACGGAGCACCGCGAGCTGCACGTTGTCGCGGGTCGCGGCGTAGAGGTCCTCCATGTACGGCAGGGCGAGCTCGCGCAGCTCCCGAGGTTCCGCCGCCTGGGCGCCGATCTGCCACAGCAGCATTCCGACCCGGTATGAGCCGTCGGGGAGCCGCTCCACGAATCCACCCGCCACCAGCTCCGCGACCAGCCGGTGGCCGGTGGCGGGAGGCAGCTCGGCCCGGTGGCAGATCTCGGTGAGCGTCAGCCGCACGTCTCCCGGCAGGAACGCGCCGAGGATCGCCATCACCTTTCCGGTGACCGTGGGCGCTCTCACGCGTCCCGCTCCGGCCGCCGAGGCCTAGGGGGCGGAGCCCAGGCGGGTGGCCAGGATCCCGGCACGGGCGAGCTGCACCTCGCGGGCCTTCTTCGCGGCGTAGCCCAGCATCGGCCTGACCCAGGCGTGCACCACGAGGATGTCCTCAACCTCGGTGCCCCCGTTCTTCTCGCTGAGGGTGAACCGGTAGTCCAGGCGCACCCCGCCGGGACTGTCGACCTCGCCCTCGACGGTACGCGGCGTGTTCCGCAACGTCACCTTGATCATGTTGTCGTACTTGACGACGCCGAGGAACCTGAAGCGTTCCACCGAGGTGTAGCGGGTCTCGGTCTCCCCTTGCTCGATGTCCTTGACCGCGACCACCATGGGTGAGAGCCCTATGTAGCTCTGCGGCTGGCTCAGGTGGGCACGGAGCGCCTCCGGGGTGTTACGGACGTAAAAAGTATTGCGAAGCGTGACCTTTGGCATGCTCTGTCCCCGCTTGAAGATCTTTATTGGGAGACACTAGCGGGTTCCGCCATGTACCAGCGAGCATGTTGTTCACCTCGGGTGAGGGAATCGAGCCTGCGAGGCAACTCGCGCCGGGAGAAGGGATCCGCGGCGGCGTTGCGGATGTGGATCCCCACCGCGTAGATGTCCCTGACCTCCATGAGGGTGGAGTATCCCGGCCAGGAACGCAGATCGCTGCCGTACGCGTCGGCGAACGCGTCCACGTCGGCGGCGGTCAGCCCGAAGCGCCGCTGGCCGTGGTAGGTGTGGACCAGGTCCCACTCGCGAGGGCCGACCGCGACGCCGTCCCAGTCGCAGAGCACCACATGGCCGTCCGTGCAGCGCAGCAGGTTGTCGATCCAGGCGTCACCGTGCAGCAGCACGGGCTCGTCCTCCACGCCGAGGTCCAGCCAGCGCTCCGTCAGCTCCGCGATGCGGTCGCGCAGCCAGGCCCGCTGGCCGGGAGTTAGCTCTTCGGAGCGGTCCACGGCGCGGCGCACCTCGCACAGCGGATCGACGAACCGCCGCAGAGCCATCGGCGGCACCGGCAGCAGGTGCAGGCTGCGCAGGATCTCACCCAGTTCCGTGGTGGTGGGGCGGCCGCTGGCCGGCACGTAGTGCCAGAACGTGACGACCCTGCCCTCGTGCACCACGGGCTGCTCGGAGATCTCATCGGCCGGGCGCACCGCGGGGAACCCCTGCTCGGCGAGCCAGCGGGCCACCGCGAGGACCAGCGGCAGCCGGGTCAGCGCGTTGGGCGCGGTGGCGATCCTGACCACGATCTCACTGCGCAGCTTGAAGACGGCGTTGCTGCGCACCCGCAGCAACTCCGCGTCCCGGTGATCGATGCCGAGATCCTCGCAGACCTCCCGCAGGACGGTGAAGGCCTCCTCGGCGAGCGACCCCATCAGCTGACCGGAGCCGCGCCGGCGACCAGGTCGTTCAGGCGGCGCACCGCCGCCACCCTGTGCCTGGTCTGCGGCACCTCCGACAGCAGCGCCCTCGCACGGTTGAGCACGATGGAGGTGCGGTGCTCCGGCGGGACCTGAAGCAGTGCCTTCTCCGCCAGATGGCAGGCGTCGTCGACCTTGCCGTCGCGGACCAGGTGCGCCGCCTGGTCGAGCAGGATCAGCACCGGGTCGATGGCGTACGGTTCCGAAGGGCTGGTGGGCCCCGGCTTCCAGTCGACATCCTCACCCAGCTCGATCAGGGTGCCGATCCGGTAGAACTGCAGCCGCCGCTCGGAGAAGCGGAAGGCCAGGTGGTCGTGGCCCTCGGGGGGCATCCTGGCGAAGATCCGCTCCGCCTCGGCCAGCGCGACCCTGGCCGCCTTGTGCTCGCCCATCCGGGCCAGTGCCCGCGCCTCGGCCGCCGCGCCGAGCGCCGCCGGGGAACTGGGCGCGCTCCCCGCGAGCATCCTGGCCTCGCGCGCCAGCCGCACGGTCTCGGCCAGGTCTCCGTAGTAGTACGGCAGCATCGCCTGCTGTGCCCGGACGAGGGCGCGCAGCCGCACGTCGCCCATGTCGTCGGAGGCGTTGCGCGCGGTGCCGTACCAGGCGTGGGCCTGACGGGTGTCGCCGAGCTTCATCAGCGCGTCGGCCGACAGCAGCGCCAGCATGACCGTGGCGTTGAGCAGGCGGCGCTGGGCCATCGCGGGCTGACGGGTCAGGGAGAGCGTCCTGACGTCCGACAGCTCCAGCATGAGCCGGTAGAGCATCGGCACCGGCGCGCTGCTGATGTACTCGCGCCGGTAGCGCAGCACCTGCTCGTCGAGCCGGTCGAGCTGTTCCTCGGAGACGGTGGAGATGGCGAGCGTACGGTCCAGGTCCTGACGGGTCCGCTCCACCTCGGCCAGTAGCCGGCCCGTCATCACGGACCGCGAGCCGAGCAGGGCCTGGTGGAACAGCGCCCGTCGCTCGATGTCGTCTTCGGACCGCTCCCGCTCCTCGGCCTGGTAGGGCGAGCGTCCCTCGCCGCCGGAGACGACCACGACCTTGGCGCCTCCGCCGTCCTCGCAGTAGTCTCCGGCCAGGCCCAACCTGACGGCGTTCGCGCGGTACAGTCGGGCCAGCAGATCGATGGTCTGCGGGCGCGGTCTGGCCCGGTTGTTCTCCCAGGCATTGAGCAGGTCGATGCTGGCCCGCGCCTCGCCCAGGTCCTGGCGCTCACAGAGCTCCTCCAGCTCCTGAACGGACTGCCTGGCCGACCATCCCCTGGCCAAACGGTGCGCCTTGAGCAGGCTCACCCCGCAGCAACCGTGGATGGCCTGCGCGGTCTGCCAGTGGGTCCACTGCCTGGACGCCGCCTGCTCGCGCCAGCGTCGCGCGCATGCGGGCGAGTGCTCACCTCGGGCCACGGCGTCCCTCTCCCGGTCGCTGTTTACGCAACATTAACAAGGGCGCACCACAGCGTAAACGCGTCCGTGCGCTGGATTCCTTTTATTCGCGGTTTCTCCACGGAACATCCATGACTTTCCGGTCTATTCCACTGATCCCGAGGGGGTTTGCGGAAGGACCGATTGCCTCAAGTGCCACGAAACCGCACTCTGCAAAGAGGCAAGTCACGAGTGTCCGCCAGGAGTGATCCGGATGATGGCAGAACGCGGCGAGGCCGTCGACCACCTGCGTCGGTTGGCAGCCCAGTTGGAGGCACACGCCTTCCAGGTACGCCTGAGGTCGGCAGCGGGGCTTTATCCAAGGCTCCATGTGATCAACCCGATGGCCCCCGCCAGGACCGAGGACGTGCTAGCCGCCCATGAGGACGACGGCGAGTGGTGGTTCTGGTTGTCCTGGGCCGGTCGCATCGGCCACGCGGAGGACGTCGCCACGGCCGCGGAGCGTGTGGCCAGTGTTCTTCATGTGATACGGAGATAGGTGATTCTTGGGGCTGACATGGGTAACACCCGATGATCCAGCCCAGAATGGAGCGGCATCGTGAAAAGGATCCTGGTCGTGCAACGCCCCCGTCCCCCCCGCAACCCGGTACCGCTCGACCTGCGCAGCCCCTCGGGTCGTACGCTCCCTTTCTGACCGTCGGCGAAGAGACCCTCCCCGCACACCCATGGGCGGGGTCTTCCATCCCAGACGGACTTGCAAGGGGCTTTCAAGCGTTCTGCAGGCGGTTCGGTAGACCTTATACGCATGAACAGCGCCCCTTTCGCCTTCAGTGTCAGTGTGGTCGTCCCCGCCATGAACGAGGCTGAGAACCTCCCCCACGTCTTCGCGACCCTGCCGTCCTGGATCGACGAGGTGATCCTGGTCGACGGCAACTCCATCGACGACACGGTGGCCGTGGCCAAGGCCCTCCGGCCCGGGCTGCGCGTCGTCAGGCAGACCGGCAAAGGCAAGGGCAACGCTCTCACCGAGGGTTTCGCCGCCGCGACCGGTGACATCATCGTCATGATCGACGCCGACGGATCGACCGACGGCAAGGAGATCCACGCCTTCGTGACCGCGCTGGTCGAGGGCGCCGACTTCGCCAAGGGCTCGCGCTGCGCCCCCGGCGGAGGATCCGACGACATCAGCCCGATCCGCTCGCTCGGCAACACGGTGCTGACCAAGATGACCAACCGGCTGTACGGCACCCGCTACACCGACCTGTGCTACGGCTACAACGCCTTCTGGGCCCGCCACCTCGACGCGCTCGACCTCGACTGCGACGGCTTCGAGATCGAGACCCTGATGAACATCCGCGCCGCCCAGGCCGGACTCGTCATCCGCGAGGTTCCCAGCCACGAGCGCAGCCGGATCCACGGCGCCAGCAACCTGCACGCCGTCCGCGACGGCCTTCGGGTGCTCCGCACCATCCTCCGCGAGCGCGAGGGCCGCGTCGGCGGCGTCCGGCTCCGCCGGGAGCAGGTCGCCGCCTGACCTCCTCGTCCGGCGAGATCGTCCGAAGACCCGCGGATGATCCCCCGCTACGGAGAGATCGACATCACCGAGCACCGTCGCCTCGAAGGCGGCACCTCCGGCTCCGGACACTTCCTTCTCGCCGCCTCCGGCCGGGATGGCGAGGAGGAGTTCCCCCGGCCCGAGGGCCGGGGCAGCGGCCCGTACTCCGCCGGAACCTTCCTCAAGGCTGTGGACACGCCCAGCGCGCTCCCCGCCCGAGACCGTCCGGTGAGCGTCAGGTGTCCTGATCCCCGTTGAGCACGCGTGTCACCCACTCGAGCGACCCCGTGCCGAGTGCTTCGTCCGCGAGGCGTTTGGCGGACGGCGTCTTCAGCGCGGCGAGAGAGCTGTCGATCCACGGCTGCATGTTCTGATACCCCTGCTCGCGGTACTCGATCGCCTGGATCAGGCACTCCAGCTTGTCCGCGTCACGGGCGCAGACGGCTTCGAGGCTGGTCTTCTCCTCGTACTCCTCGACCGCGCCGCTCACCATCTCCGCCACGGGCCCGGGGAGACCGCGCACCTGGTCCGCGGTGACCTCCTCGTTCTGTGCCGCCTTCAGGTAGGGCTTGGCGAGGTAGGGGATGTCGGTGACCCGCGACTCCTGCGTGTCGTGGAACAGGCTCATGAAGGCCGCCCGCTCGGGGTTGCCGCCTTCCAACGCGGTGATCACGCTCGCGATGATCGCTGTCCGGAAGGAGTGGTCGGCGATGCTTTCCGGGTCCCGTACTCCCGCGACCAGCCAGCCCGTGCGCCGGTAGCGCTTGAGCAGCCCGATCTCATACAGCAGGCCGGCCAGCCTCGACGGTTCCTCGGCCATGGAAGCCCCTCTCCCCCTCGGTGGATCACACTTGGAGCTTGAACTCCTACCCGGTCTGAACCCCGGGGATTCTTCCCGTCGCACCGACTGAGCGGCGCGAGAGTTGACACTTCATGACATGCCGGACAATCGACCAGGGATCTGACCGAGCGGCATGATCGCGCTAAATGACTCGCGTCATCTCCTCGCGGGTTCATACGATCAGTGGACTTTTCACCACAACACAGGAAGGTCGCGAGACGCGATGCTGGATCTGTTGTTCGATCTGGAGACCCAGGATCCCGACGACGTGCTGACCCTGTGCCTGGTCGCGACCCATCCGGCGGTACGGCTGCGCGCCGTCACCGTCACCCCGGGATCACCGGCCCAGGTCGGGCTGGTCCGGCGTGTGCTCGGGCTGGTCGGCCGGGACGACGTCCCGGTGGGCGCCAGTGATCCCGGCACCGGCAAGGACCACGTGTCCGCCTTCCATCACCGCTGGCTCGGCACTCCCGTGCCGGCTCTGCCGGACGCCCCGCCCGATGCCCTGATCGCCCAGACCCTGGAGCACCACCCCCGGGCCACGCTTCTCACCGGCGGACCGCTTCACAACCTCCGGCGGTTCCTCGACGAGCAGGCGGGGGTGAGGCTGAGCCGGTGGGTGGCCCAGGGCGGGTTCGCCGGTGACAACGTCGTGCCGCCCGAGCACCGGCTGCCGAAGTTCGACGGCCGTACCGCGTGCCCGACGTTCAACTTCAACGGCGCCCCCGGGGCGGCCCGGCTCGCGCTGTCGTCCGGCGACCGGATCGCCCGGCGCGAACTGGTGTCCAAGAACGTCACCCACGGAGTTCGCTACGACCGGGAGTTCCACGAGCGGCTGCGGCCGTACCGGGACCGCACGGCCGGACTCGCCCTGGTGTTCTCGGGCATGGAGCACTACCTGCGCAAGAAGCCGGGGGGAAAGCTTCTGCACGACCCCACCGCGGCCTGCGTGGCCATCGACCACGCCATCGCCGGCTGGGCGGAGGTCGAGATGGTCCGGGAGGAGGGCGGCGCGTGGGGCGCGTGGCCGGCCGCCGGCAGCCAGACGTTCATCACGACCACGCTCGATCACGATCGGCTCTTCGAGACCTTCGTCGGCGAGGGCACCGTTTGATCTCGCACGGTGGTCGCGCGTCGTGCGGAACCCCGCCTCAGGCCGCTTCCAGCGCCTCGGCCACGGAGGGGAACATCTCGAACACCTGGGTCAGACCGGCCAGGTTGAGCCGCCGGGCGAGGTTGCCCTGAACGCCGGTGAGGATGACCCGCACCCCCTCGCTCAGGCCGTGGTGGCGAACCTGGAGCAACTCGCCGATCCCCGAGGAGTCGCAGAAGGTCAGGGCCGACAGGTCGAGGATGAGAAGCTGCGAGGGCAGGACACCCCACGCCCTTCCCATCTCCTCCCGCAGCACGCGCGTGTGGTAGTGATCAAGCTCTCCACTCGCCCGCACGACGAGCGCGGTGCCGTGCAACCCCGAGGTGGCGGTGAAAGCAGGCTCCGCCTCATTTCCCACGAACATGACCAACCTTCTGACCTACCTTGTCCCAAACAACACAACTGTCTCATACGCCGTGAACCCCCCCGGTAGACCACGGAGCACGCCGGTCTCACCGGTCGTTCACGTCGTCCTGGGAAACACCTTCTTCGCCTCCTCGACCGTACGGCGGGTGTCGAACAGCTCTGCCACTCCGAGGCGGCTCAGCCGGTTCCTCATCGCGGCGGAGAGGCCGACGAGGACGAGCGAGCCCGTCAGGCGACGGACGCGGGTGAGGGCGTACATCAGCACGCCGTACCCGGTGGAGTCGCAGAAGGTGACCTCGGTGAGGTCGATCACCAGGCGCGGGTGATCGGTCGCCCGCAGGGCGATGTCGGCCTGCTCCTTCAACAGGGGCGCGGACCCGTAGTCCAGTGCCCCCGCCGCGTACAGGGTTGTGAAGTGACGGTGCCTGTCGGCCCGGATGTGGAATCCCGCACCGTCTTCGCCCCTCGACATCGGTATCCCCTCCTGACTATGTGCCAGGTGCCCCCGAACAGGCGGTTCCAATCCTGGCGGGCACGACCAACCGATGGTGATATAAGGAACAATGACGACATGTTGAAACCGCGTCCGATGGCGGTCACGGTCATCGGAACGCTCCTGGTCGCCGCGTGCGGTGCGGGCCGGACGGCGCCCGAACCCAGCTTTACACCGACGCCGAATCGTCCGGACTCCCAGAGCCTGACGCTCCCGGCCACCGCCTCTCCCGATGCCGGGTCCCGGAATCCCGCGGCGACTCCCCCGGCGAACACGGTGATCGCCGCGTCCGCCGAGTGGGCGGTGGAGGCGGGAGGCTCGAAGCTGTCGGGCGCCACGGCACTGCTCGACGTGGCGGCGACCGGCCCCCGGGACGCCTGGGCCGTGGGATACCAGGACAGCGCGGAGGATCGGGAGGGCACGCCCGCGATCCTCCGCTGGGACGGGAGTCGCTGGCGACAGGTGCCCCTGGGCGAGGGCGACGCCTACCACCTGGAGGCGGTCAGCGCGGGCGGCCCCGACGACGTGTGGGTGGCGGGCAACGGCTCGAGCCCGTTCGCCGCACACTGGAACGGGCGGGCGTGGAGCACGCACCGGCCCTTCGGGGTGGCCGAGGACTACCGGCTGGCGGACGTCGCGACGAGCGGCGGCACCGCGTGGTTCGTCGCCAACGGCCCCTCGGGGGCCGTCGTCGTGGAATGGCGGGACGGCGAGTTCCGCAACGCGCTGAACATCGAGAAGAGCATCCTCGAGGCGGTCACCTTCAGGAAGGGACATGTCTGGGTGGCGGGGACGGGCGAGACCGGTGCCCCGCTGGTCTGGCACGGCGTGGATGGATCGTGGGAGCAGACGGAGACGCCCCAGATCCCCGGTGGCAGGCTCAACCGGGTCTGGCAGGTCTCTCCGACAGAGGTGTGGGCGGTCGGACGGATCTCCACCGCCCCGGACGCGTTGCCGGACCCGAAAGGCGCGCAGCCGCTGGTCATCCGCTGGGACGGAAGCCGCTGGACCCGGGCCGAGCTGCCGGTCTCGCGAGGTGTCCTGCACGGTGTCACCGCCTTCGGACCCGGCGACCTGTGGATCAGCGGCGTCGACGCCGACCACCCGGGGCAGGTGCTCATCCTGCGCTTCGACGGCACCGCCTGGTCACGCGAGTACGGTCCGCTGTTCCGCGCCTACACCGCCACCCAGCAGTACGACGAGACCGACGACGTCGGCGACACCGGTCTGGCCCGGGTGCCGGGCACCGGCACGCTGTGGGCGGTGGGCTCGGTCGGCATCGGCGACGACGAGAGAGCCTTCGTGCTCCGCCGCTGAGTCCTCCCCGGCTCTCCCCGCGCGATCACGAGGTCGCCTACCTGGAACAGACGGTGCCTCTGCCGGAAACACGAGCCCCGTACTCTACCGACACAACGCGCCTCAGCCCTCAAGCCGCCACGACTGACCTCATCAACCACACAGCCGGGATGCCGGCCCCGTACCTCCGCCTCCGCCCGGTCCGCGCTCGGCGAAAAAATCTGCGAAAAAGTCAGTCAGCTGGCGTAGTCTCTCTCGAACTCCAACAAAGAGGGAGTAGGACATGAAAAAGGCCCTAATCCTCCAAAAGCCCCGGCCACCTCGGAAGCCCGCCCCCCTCGACCTCCGCACCCCCTCAGGACGAACTCTGCCCTTCTGACAGGAAGAGCCGGTTGACGAACCAGAGGATCATCCCGATCGCGAGCAGGGCCCCCGCTCGGATGTAGACGTCCGCCCCCCTGCCGGTGACCGGCAGCGCCAGGACGAGACAGACCAGCGCCCCCAGAGCGGGCATCCAGCTCGGTGCCCGGAAGTGCTCGTGGTCCACCTGCTCCCTGCGCAGGACCAGCACCGCCACGTTGACGATCATGAAGACACAGAGCAACAGGAGCACCGTGGTGTCGGCCAGGTTGCCCACGTCGCCGGTGGCCACCAGCACCGCCGCGACCCCCACGGTGAAGACGATGGCCACCCACGGGGTGGATCTCGTCGAATGGACCGACGCGAAGATTCGCGGCACGATCCCCTCTCGCGCCATGCCGTAGACCAGGCGCGAGGCCATGAGCATGTTGATCAACGCGGTGTTGCCCACCGCGAGCAGTGCGATCAGAGCGAACAACTTGGGCGGGAACGCCAGCCCGGCGACCTTGACCACTTCGAGCAACGGGCCGGACGAGGTGGTCAGCGTCCTGGTGTCGACCAGCATGGTCGCCGTGAACGCGACCCCCATGTAGATGATCGCCGCGACGGCCAGGCCGCCGAAGAGCGCCCGGGGAAAGTCCCGCTGCGGGTTCTTGGCCTCCTCGGCCAGGTTGACCGAGTCCTCGAAACCGAGCAGCGCGTAGAAGGCGAGCGCCGTGCCTCCCAGAACGCCGAGGAAGGCGCCGTTGACCGGGTGGAACTCCAGGGCCCGGGACGGCTCGCCGTCACCGGACAGCAGGGCGTAGATGCCGATCGCGATGATGACCAGCAGGCCGAACGCCTCGATGATCGTCAGCACCACGTTGACCTTGATGGACTCGGAGATGCCGGCGAAGTTCACCAGGGTGACCAGGCCGAGGAAGATGAACGCGCCGACGACGACCGGCAGCGTGACGAACTGCGCGAGGTAGTTGCCGCCGAAGGCCCGCGCCGCGGCACTCGCCGAGGTGATCCCGCTCATCATCACCGCGAACGCCACAATAAAGGTAACAAAAGGGATATTGAACGCTTTATTCACATAAAGCGCAGCACCTGCGGCCTGCGGATATTTACCGACGAGTTCGGCGTAGGCGGTCGCCGTCAGCGCCGCCAGCAGGAAGGCGACGAGGAAGGGCAGCCACAGGGCTCCCCCGACATAGCCCGCTACCTTCCCGACCAGCGCGTAGATCCCCGCGCCAAGGATGTCGCCCACCACGAACAGCAGCAGGACCCTGCGCCCGATGACCCGCTTGAGCGAGCGCTGACCGGAACCGGATTCGACGATCACCTCAGCCATACTCCGCTCTTACCCACCGCGAGGGAGAAATCACACCGGGTCACTTGAGTCACTTCTGTAAGCACGATGAAAGTGGCGCGCAAGCCCCTATGCTTACCGTCTTGCCTGTCACGAAATGCAATGAAAGGCAAAAATGTTCCGCGCCCTTTCCTCCCGCCGCATCGCCGTCGCCGCCGCGGGGGCCGCTCTCATATCGATGACCGCCGCCTGCGGCGGGTCGTCCACCAACGACGCGATCTGCGCCGAGGCCGCCTGGTCGAAGATCTTCACGGACTACAGCACCGCCGCCACGGCGGGCGCCGGTGACCTCGGCAAGTTCAACGACGCCACCGCCAAGCTCGCCGCCGACCTCAAGGCTCTGGCGGACACCGCGGACGGCGACCTGGCCGCCGCGCTCACCGACCTCTCCACGTCGTTCGGGTCATTCAAGATCGACCCGAACGACCCGGCCGCCGCGGCCACGGCCGCCGGGACGTTCGGAACGAAGATCCAGGAGGCGAGCAACAAGCTCGTCGCCGCCTGCTCGTAACCGGATCCGTGCCTCCTGGCGACAGGGGGCACTCCCGGTACGGTCGCCGCTCCGCCTGCGGGGGGCAGTGCGGCGCGGCGGCCGTACCGAACATCCTCGAGGCCCCTGCCACCGCGCGGCAGGGGCCTCGCCGTTTCACCCGCCCCCGACCGGGGGCGAAAAGGCGCCGGCCCGAGTGTTCCACCGGACCGCACGGGGCCGCGGACCCGTCAGGCCCCGCGGGTGCGAGCCTGCTCGTAACAGCGTTCGAAGCCTTCGAGCACCGTGGGCCAGGAACTGCGGACGGGCTCGGTCTCCCGGTTGTTCGCCGCGATCGCCTGGCGCAGCTCACGGTCGCGCACCAGCCTGGCCACCGACGCGACCAGGTCGTCGAAGCTCCGCCCGAGCAACCCCTCCTTGCCCTGCCGGACGAAGTCGGCCACCCCGCTCTGCGCGCGCGCCACCACCGGTACCCCCGCCGACCTGGCCTCCAGCGCCGCCAGCCCGAAGGACTCGCGGGGCGCGGGAGCGACGAACACGTCCGTCGCGGCGAGCAGCTCGCGGATCTGGTCGCGGCTGTAGCGGCCGGGAAGCGAGACCCAGCCGGTCATCCCGTTGGCCCTCAGATAGCGCTCCATCCGCGATCGGGCCGGGCCGTCCCCGACGATCGTGGCCCGCATCGGCGTCTCCCGAGGCACCAGGGCACGGGCCTCCCGCAGGAGCCGCAGCAGCCGGACCGGCTGCTTGCGGGGCGCCAGCCGCCCCACCGCGACGACATGCACCGGGTCGGACCGTACGGAATCCACAGAAACGGCGGGGGATACGGCGCGCCAGCCGGAGACGTCCAGGCCGTTGGAGACCACGTGCACCGGCACGCCGGGACCGGCCACCGCGCGGATCGGCAGGGCGGCCGCCTCGCTCACCGCGGTGCCCACCAGCCCCCAGCGGTGCCATCCGAACAGCAGCCGCAGCCCTCGGTAGAGCGCCCTGGTGACCGGGTCCCACATGCTGTGCACCGTGACGACCAGGGGCAGCCCCGCCCGCGTCGCCGCCCGCACGCCCATCCAGGCGAACGGCGAGACCGCGCCGGTGTGCACGTGCACCACCTCGGGGCGCCGCGCTTTCAGCAGACGGAGCAGGTGTCCCACCCCGAACGGGTGGACCGGCAGGTCGAAGGGGAGTCCCGCGACGATCCTGTGCACTCCGGGAAGAGGCTCCCCCGGGGTGGCGGTCGCCACCTCGACATGGTGACCGGCCTCCCGCTGCATCCGGATCAGATCGGCGACCTGCACCTCGATCCCACCGAGGCGCGGCAGGTAACAGTCACTGATGTGGAGGATCCTCACGATGCCAGCGTAGACCCGCGTGAGATCATGCCTGCGTGCCCCCCGAGGGCACATCCAGCCCTCGCGAACGGAGTCAGCCTGATCAGCAACGTCAAGACAGCGGTGTTCTTTCATGCCCATCCCGACGACGAGGCCCTACTGACCGCGGGCACCATGGCGATGCTCGCCGCCGAGGGACACCGGGTGGTGCTCGTCGTGGCGACCTCGGGTGAGCGAGGCCAGGCCGACCTCGAACCCGGTGAGGCACTGGGCGCCGCCCGGATGGCCGAGCTCTACGCGTCGGCGGCCGCGCTCGGCTGCGCCCGGGTGGTGAACCTCGGCTACGGAGACTCCGGGCTGGCCCCCGGCGGCGGGATCGCCGACGACAGGCCGGACAACGCCTTCATCGACGCCGACGCGGAGGAGGCCGCCCAGCGGCTGGCCGCCGTCCTCACCGAGGAGAAGGCCGACCTGCTGACGACCTACGATCCGGCGGGAGGCTACGGGCACCCCGACCACGTCCAGGTGCACCGGGTCGGCGGCCGGGCCGCCGAGATCGCGAAAACCCCGATCGTGCTGGAGGCCACGGTCAACCGTGACCCTCTGCTGCGGGGACTGCGGCTCGTCCGGAGGTTCTACCCGCAGCTCGACATCCGCGCCTTCGAGCGGGCCTACTCCCCCGGCGAGGTGATCACCCACCGGGTCGGCGTGCGGCGCTTCGCCCGCCAGAAGCGGGCGAGCATGGCCGCCCACGCCTCCCAGGCCACCGGCGCCGACACCCGCACGCTCGGAGTCATGCTCAAGATCCCCCAGCCCCTCTACCGTCTGGTCTTCGGCACCGAGTGGTACGTCAGGCGGGATGTCCCCCTGGGTTCCCGCCTGAGGCACCCGTTCGAAACTCCTCCCCGAGGATGAGTCCGGAAGCGGCACACTGGGGCAGGGGTGTTACGTGAAGAGCAGATTGCTCCAGGTCGGGTTGTCGGTCGCGTCGCTGGCGCTGGCCGCCACGCTTGTGATCTTCCTACCCCAGATAGTGGCGGCCCTGACGGGCAAGCACGTCTCCTGGTCACAGATCGGCGCCCAGTTCGCCGGGCTGGGGCCCGGAGAGGTCGCGCTGATGGCCGGCGTCTGGCTGCTCAGCCTGCTGGCCTACACGTTCGTGCTGACCGCCTCCCTTCCCGGCCTGACCCACCTGCAGGCCCTGACGCTGAACGCGGGCGGCAGCGCGGTGAGCAACCTGCTCCCCTTCGGCGGCGCGGCCGGGGTGGCGATGACGTTCGCGATGACCAAGGGCTGGGGTTTCTCCGTCCGGGCCGTCGTGGTCTCCACGCTGACCAGCGGCATCTGGAACACCCTGTTCCGGTTCCTGCTGCCCGCGGCGGGAATCGTGGCCCTGCTGTTCAGCGGGCAGCCGCTCAGCCCCGCGGTGGCCAGTGCCGGCTGGGCGGGCGCGATGTCCATCCTGGTACTGGTCGCCGTGGTGACCGTCGCGCTCTACTGGGACCGCGCCGCCGACGTCCTGGGCCGGGTCCTCGACGCCCTCACCCGCCTGCTCCCCCACCGGATCCGCCCCGGCGACCACGCCGCCTCCGAGGCGCTGGCCAAGCTGCGGGCCGACACCTCCGAGATCGTGCGGAACCGCTGGGCCGGGCTGACCCTGGGCATGATCTTCTTCCTCGGCTTCCAGTGGCTGATCCTGGTCGTCTGCCTGCACGCGACCGGCGCCTACCCGGGTCTGGCCCAGTCGATCGCCGCCTTCGCCCTGTCCCGGGTGCTGACCACGGCCTTGGTGACTCCCAGCGGTACGGGGATAATGGAGGCCGGAACCATCGGCGCGCTGGTCTTCTTCGGTGCGCCGCTGGACTCCGCCACCGCCGCCGCACTGCTTTTCGGGTTCTGGACCTACACTGTCGAAATCCCCTTCGGTGGACTGGCGCTCGGCGCGTGGTCGTTCCTGCGCCGGCGTGAGAACGCCGCACCGGCCCCTGAAAAGGAGTCGATCAGCCGCTAGATTGGGAAATACCTTGTGTGCGATTGGAAGGCCCACATAGCGTGGCGGCTGACATGGTGGCGTTCCGAGTTCTCGGCCCGGTCGAGGCGCATTCCGGTGAGGACCAGCTCGACCTGGGCGGGCTCCGGCAACGTGCGGTCCTGGCACGCCTGCTCGTCGCGCGCGGACAGGTCGTCCCCGTCGACTCCCTGCTGTACGACCTGTGGGACGACGACGCGGCCAAGGGCGCGCAGTCGGGCCTTCAGGTCTACATCTCCCGGCTGCGCAGGGTGCTGGAGCCCGGCCGGCCACGCGGAGGTCCCAACCGGCTGCTGGTGACCGTGGCCTCGGGCTACGCGCTGCGCGCCGCCCCCGAGCAGGTCGACGCGCTCCGCTTCGAGACGCTGGTCCGCACCGCCGGAGAGCACCTGGAGGGCGACGACCCCGCCTCCGCGCGGCCTCGCCTGGAGAAGGCCCTGGGCCTGTGGCGCGGCACCCCGTACTCCGACTTCGCCGACCAGCCGTGGGCCGAGGCCGAGGTCAACCGGCTCGCCGAGCTGCGTCTGGTGGCCCGTGAGCGGCACGCCGACAGCGGCCTGCGGATGGGCATGCCCGCGGAGGCGGTGCCCGACCTGGAGGCGCTGACCACCGAGCATCCGCTCCGTGAGGAGGGCTGGCGGCTGCTGGCCCTGGGCCTGTACCGCTGCGGGCGGCAGGGCGAGGCGCTGGCGGCGCTGCGCAGGGCGCGCACGATCCTCTCCGAGGAGCTCGGGATCGACCCCGGCCCGGCGCTGCGCAAGCTGGAGTCCGACATCCTGTCCCAGGACCCCGGCCTGCAGCTCGCCACCCCGCCGCCGGCCAGGCAGCGCCAGCAGGTGACCGCCGACACCTGGCCGCCCAGGCCGGCGGTGGCCCAGGTGGAGCTTCCCCCACTGGAGCCCGAGCCGTTCGTCGGCCGCGACGCGGAGCTGAGCAGGCTGACCACCGCCGCGGCCAGGACCGGCCGTTTCACGGTCGCGATCATCAGTGGTGACGCGGGCGCGGGCAAGACCACCCTGGTCCGCCAGCTCAACAGGCGGCTGTCCGAGGACGGGTGGGGCATCTCCTCCGGGGCCTGCCCCGACAGCAGTGCCACCCCCCCTGGCTGGGCCTGGGTCGAGATCCTGCGCACCCTGGTGAGCGCGGCCGGTCCCGGCGAGTACGCCGCGCTGCTGGCCCCGCTGCTGGACGACGCGGCCCCCGAGCCCGACGACGACCAGGCCTCCGGCGGATTCCGGCTGCACCGGGCGGTGGGCGGCTACCTCGCCGCCGTCGCCAAGGAGACGCCGATCCTGCTGACCCTGGAGGACCTGCACTGGGCCGACGACCAGACGCTGGCGCTGCTCCGCGCGCTGCCGAGCCTGCTGGCCACCAGCCGGGTGCTGCTGGTGGTGACCTGCCGCGACAGCGAGCTGAGTGACCAGCAGGCCGACGTGCTGGCCGCGCTGGCCAGGCTTGGTCCCGTCCGGGTCGGTCTCACCGGGCTCGACACCAAGGCGGTGGCCGAGCTGGTCCGGGCGACCTGCGTGCGCGAGGTGGACGAGGACGCGGTCAACAGCATCGTCGAGCGCACCGGCGGCAATCCCTTCTTCGTCCGCGAAACGGTGCGCCTGCTCGACGCCGAAGCGGTGAGCGACCGCGCGACGGCCGCCGAGGTGATCTCCGGCGTCCCGTCCGGCGTCCGTGACGTGCTGCGGAGGCGGATCTCCCGGCTGCCCGCGGCCGCCCAGCAGATCCTGCTGCAGGCCGCGGTGATCGGCCGCGATGTCGACGTGGACGTGCTGGTCGACGTCTCCGGCGACGAGGACGCCGTGGTCGACGCGGTGGAGGCGGCGCTGCTCGCCGGGCTGGTCACCGAGCCGGGCCCCGGCATGCTCCGGTTCGACCACGACCTGGTCCGCGACACGCTTTACTCCGACGCCTCCCGCCTGCGCCGCTCCCGGATGCACGCCACGGTGGCCGCGGTGATCGAGCGCAGGAATCCCGGTGACGTGGCCGCGCTGGCCCACCACTACGACTCGGCGGGCACCAGCGAGACCGCCATCAAGGCGGTGCACTACGCCCAGCTCGCCGCCGAACAGGCCGAGCGCCGCTTCGCCCACCGCGAGGCCGCCACCCTGTGGGAGCAGGCCATCGCCGCCTTCGACAGGTCGGGCATCACCCACACCCCCGACAGCACCAGGGAGCGCCTGCTGCTGACCCTGCGGCTGATCAAGGCATTGGCGCTCTGCGGCGACATGGCCGCGGCCCGCAGGCGGCGACGTGAGGCGATGGACGCCGCACTGCCGCTGGGCAACCTGGAGCTCACCGCCCGGGTGGCCGCCTCGCTGGCGGTGCCGCACAAGGGCATGGCCCGCGACTTCACCCGTACCGCCTGGGAGATCGTCGACGTCGCCGAGCAGGCACTGGTCGAGTTGCCCGCCGGTGAGCAGTCGCTGCGGGCGAGCCTGCTGGCCACGCTCGCCCTGGAGTTGGAGGGGTCGGCCACCCCCCGGGGCGAGCAGGCCTCGCTGGAGGCCGAGGAACTGGCCAGGCGGTCCGGTGACCCCGCCCTGCTCGCGACCGCGCTGAGCGGGCGGCTGCGCCAGTCGTACGGCATCACGCCGGTGGGCGAGCGCGAGGTCATCGGCAGGGAACTGCTGGAGGTCGGCAGGGCGACCGGGCAGATCTCGGTGCAGGCACTGGCCCACCTCGTGCTGATGGAGTGCGCGGCCGCCTCGGGCGCGTTCGCCGAGGCCGACGCGCACGTGGCCGCCACCGAGAAGCTGGCCAGGCAGTACGGCCTGTCCGCGCCGGCCGCCGTGGTCGCCTGGTACGCCGGGCAGCGCCTGATGATCGCCGGTGACTTCGCCGGGGCCGAGCGCGCCTACCGCGACGCCGCCCGGCTGACCGCCAGGGCCGGCATGCTGGAGGGCCGCCAGGACCTGCCGCTGATCACCACGTTCTGCCTGAACCTGGTCAACGGGCAGGCCGCGGAGATGGTCGGGCCGCTGGCCGAGGCGCACCAGCGCGGGGCCAAATGGACACTCGACGCCTACGCGGTGGCCCTCGCCTCCGCGGGTCATCATCGCGACGCGAGAGCCGTCATCGCGGTGAAGACGCCGGTGCGCCCGGACTTCCTCTACGAGCTGGCGATGATCTGGCGGGCCCTGGCGGGCATGCTGCTGGACGACCGGGAGCGGATGATCGAGGCGTACGACACGCTGAAGCCGTTCGCCGACCGGATCGCGGGCGCCGGCACCGGCGTGGTGGCACTCTGGCCGGTCGCCCTGACCCTGGGCGACCTGGCGTTGCGGCTGGGCTTCACCGACGCGGTGCGGCCGCACTACGAGAACGCCCTCGCGGTGGCCGAGCGGGTCGGCGTGAGCCGGTGGGTGGAGGCGGCGCGGCGCTCCCTCGGCGGCTGACCGGCCTCAGCAGGCGACCATGAACTTCTCGCTGCGCAGCGGGGCGTCGCCGGGGACCGAGAGCACGACGCGGTACCAGCCGGGGTTGTTGACGATCCTGGGCTGCCACTCGACGACCTGGGCCTCGCCGGTGAAGCCGGAGCCGGTGCCCAGGTAGGCGTGCCAGCGGTGGGTCTTCGAGCTCCAGCGCTCCAGGCGCCAGCCGTAGGAGACGGTGGCCCGGGGGTCGTCGTTGCCGACCACGCTCTGGGCCCGGTAGGGCCTGTCGCAGGGACCGAACGCGTCGATCTCGCTGACGGTGACCTCACCGGCCACCGGGGCCTGCTCCGTGATGGCCGGCATCGACTGCGAGGAGAGCACCACGGTCCGCACCGGTTCCCCCGTCGCCGTGCCGGCCGTGCTCGCCGTGCCGGCCGGGGTCCGGGCGCCGGTGCCGTACGCGGTCTCCACCCCCAGGTAGGCTCCGGTAAAGGCAAGGGTGGCGACGAGCAGCTTGGCGACACTCGCGGTTCCACTCGCCACCACCGGCGCCACACTGCTACGCGAACCCATCACAGACACCTTCCTCCGTTACTCCCAGGTGTATGCCAGGGCGGTTGCTCTGGAGTTGACGTCCGCTTGCAGTCTGTGTGCCTGAGAGGGCTCCGCCATAACGGATGAGGTAAGCCTGGCCTAATATCGAGTCAAGCAGGCGGAACAACCATGGCGGTGATGTTCAGAGTGCGATCTGTTGCGGCGGGTATCCCTGACCCGGCTTCCGCGGCCTTTCTGGGCATGCCCCTGTGGCTCTGGGTGATCGTCGGCGGCGTGGCCCTGTTCGGCGCGTTCCAGGTCTACTACTGGGTCGGCCACGTCCTGGGCTCCAGGCTCTACACCTCCCGGCTGGGCGTCAAGATCGGCCAGGAGAACATCCTGCGGGTCGAGAAGGTCGTCAGGAAACGGGGCGCGCTCGCCGTCTACGCCTGCTTCTGGGTGCCCGGGCTGCGCCACACGCTGCCCTGGGTGGCCGGAGTGCTGCGGATCTCCTATCCCTGGTACGTCGTGGCCAGCGCGCTCGGCTGCCTGACCTGGGTGCCGGTGACGTCGTTCGGCCTGTACTCGGTGATCTGGGGCTGGCTGGAGTTGGCCGTGCGGTCGCCGCTCCTGGCGGGCCTGGCGGCGGTGGCGGCGATCGCGGTGATCGCCTGGTTCGTCCACCGGCGCCGGCGCCGGGTCGCCCGCAGCGAGGTGGAGAGCCCGGCCGCCGCTCCCTGAGTCTCCGTTCGCTCCGAGGCCTTCGGGCCGTTCGGCGCGTCGGCACCGAGAGTCGCCTCTCCCGGTCTCGCCCGCCCGACGCCGATGTCAACTTTTCCATAGCCAAACAGCCAACTTCCGCATATCGACGGTGGCCTCTGTCAGCATGGCTCGCATGCATCACGGGGGAATCCGCCTCATCACCCGCGCGGCCCTGGTCGCCACGGCCGCCCTGGTCACCGCGCCGCAGGCACCGGCCCTGGCCGCCGGACCCCCGACATCCGCCCCGGCCGCACCGGTTTTCAGCGCCGCACCCGCCGGCCGAGGGCGTGCCTCCGTGCCCTCGGCGCCGGGGCGGGCCGCGTACCTGTACGACACCGGCACCGGAGCGGTCCACCTGAGCAAGCAGGCCGGCAAGCGGATGCCGGTGGCCAGCCTGACCAAGGTCATGACGGCGTACGTCGTGCTCAGGGAGGCGAGGCTGGACGACACCGTCACGATCCAGGCGGCGGACGTGCGGCACGCGGCCTCGAACGGCGCGACCCACGCCTCGCTGCGCGCCGGAGAGCGGTTGACCGTCAGGGACCTGCTTTACGCGGTCATGCTCCCCTCGGCCGCGGACGCCTCCCATGCCCTGGCCCGCGTCTACGGGCCGGGCAACACGAGGTTCGTGGCGAAGATGAACGCCACCGCCCGCTCCATGGGCCTGGTCGACACCGCCTACGCCAGCGCCGACGGCCTGCCGAAACCGGCCCCCGGCCATTCCACGGCCCTGGACCAGGCGAAGCTGGCCGAGATCGCGCTGCGCGACCCGGTGCTGCGGACCATCGCCTCCAGCAGGCGCCACGTGGTGGCCAGCTCCAAGGTCCATCGGGCGCACTCCTGGACCAACTCCAACAAGCTGCTCGGCAAGACTCCCGGGGTCCTGGGCCTCAAGACCGGCTACACCGGCGCCGCCGGATACTGCCTGTCGTTCGCCGCCGACCGCGACGGCCACCGCCTCGTCGGCGTCATCCTCGGCGAGTCCAGCGCCGACCGGCGCTTCCAGACCGCGAGGCGGCTCCTGGACTGGGCGAGCGAGCAGACGCCGCCCGAGCTGTGATCAGGCGGTACGACCCGAACTCGCCGACGATCCGTGCGTACCGCGAGAACACGAAGGATTGGACGTACCGGCGCCGAGTGCCTACGGTTTGCCGCATGACAGAGCGGTTCGCGATCCTGAGTGGTTCGACCTTCGAGGAGCAGATCGGGTACGCGCGGGCGGTGGTCGACGGCGACCGGGTGCACGTGTCCGGGACGACCGGCTTCGACTACGCGACCATGACGATCTCCGACGACGTGGTCGAGCAGGCCGGGCAGTGCCTGCGCAACATCGAGGCGGCGCTGAGCGAGGCGGGCTGCTCGTTCGCCGACGTCGTCCGGGTGCGCTACCTGCTGCCCGACCGCGAGGACTTCGAGCCCTGCTGGCCGACCCTGCGCGACCGCTTCGGCGGGGTCCGCCCCGCGGCGACGATGCTCGTGTGCGGCCTCGCCGACCCCCGCATGAAGATCGAGATCGAGGTGGACGCGCGCCGCCCCGCGGCACCGGCCGCCGTTGAGGCCGATGACGTCGCGCCCGATACGGCGCCCGCGGCGGAATCGTGATCGTCGAACGCGCGTGGCCCTCGACCTGTCCGGCCGCCGAACGACGCCGTCAGCCGGGTGTGGAGATTCCCGCCGGCCGCCGGAAAAAGATCACTGACGTGAATGCGACAAAATAGCATTAAATAATAGATTTCCGCAATTACTGCCTAAATAAGTCGCCGAATTGACGGATGATCTTCTTGGGCTCCCCTCCGGGTACGGCCGCACGGAGGGCGGTGACCGCTGTCCCCAAGATCTTCCGAATGGAGAAATGGCCGCGCGCCCGATATTTCTTCCCACCCTCACATCCGGGGCAATACCCTGGTAGGAACTGAAGCACGTGGTATCGAGGCCCCGGAGACGCGCCCGGAGGGAAACCGTGCTGAAGTCGAGACTGCGCGACCGGGGGTATTCCTCGCGGAGGGGGACGGCATGGGGAGGCGCGGCCAGGCGTTATCGCGTCGAACCCCAGAGACGGCGGCGACCAAAGTCGCTGGCCGGTTCTGTGACATGGCCGTTTGAATTCATCTGGATTCGAAGGGGATGGTCCACCATCACGGCGAGCCGTCCATCACGGCGGAGACAACTGGCGCGATGGGTCATACTTTTCTATGCCACCAATGTGCTCTGGAACATGTGGGAGACCTACCAGGGCAATCCGCAGGGCTTCACGACCTACCTCCGCGGCGAACAGGACCTCCTGCCGCTCCTCTATCTCCCGCCGCCCCTGCTCAAGGCGGACCTGTCCTCGTGGATGGACCTGTCGTTTCTGGCCGTGATGCTCCTGATCCTGTTCTGGGCGATCGGCCCGCACAGCCTGCTGAAGGTGACGATTTATCTTCTCGTCGTATTCGGCATAGCGCTGATAGCACCGATCAGCCGCGGATCCACCCGCGCCGCGGTCGTCTCGGCGTGGACCTGGTGGATTCAGACGGCATGGCCGTGGCTCGTCAAGGCCGCCCTGAGCCCCTGGACGACAGCGGTTCTCGGCCTGCTGCTGGCGGCCGGTTGCCTTTTGGCCTTCCTTTTCACCGGCCACCAGGTCATCCGTATGGCCGGAGGACTGATCACAGACGAGATGGACCTGCTGGACGCGACGCGATTCCTTACCTTTGTTCTCGGGGGCGCGATCGTTCTCGGCGTTATCTCGGAGATAGCCGCGTGGTCCGTTCAGCTCATGCGAAACAGCCACGCCTTTCCCGGTTGGCCGCCCTTCCTGTGGACCGTCTTCATCACGACCCTGGCCGCCACCACCGCCGTCACCCTGGAGATGGCGTCGGAGGTCCGGCCTCCCGCCGCTGAGGAAACCAAGTCCGCGACCCCTCACCGTGAACCCGACGAGGATGACCCCTGGCTCTGACCCGGGACCGCCTCGCACGCTGAGATCAGCGGTGCGGGGCGGCCGCCACCACCTTCGCTCCTCTCACGCGAAGGCACCGCGCGTCAACCCGTGGCACGCGATCGCGGCGGCGGCCACCACGTTGAGCGAGTCCACGCCCGCGGCCATCGCGGTGGAACCCATGACGTGGACCCGGCCTTCCCGGAGGTCGGCGAAGGGCCCGGCCCAGCGGATGCGGTCGTTTCCAAGAGAACACCAAGCCTGTCTTGCAAGGTTCCTGCCAGCGGCGACGTGGTGTCGCCTGAACGGGAGAACCATGAGCGGGAAAAAGAGCACGCTGGCGGTCGGCGTGCTGGCCGGGTTGCTCGTCGGCGGTTCGGGGATGGCGATCGCCAACGTGGCCGGCGACGACACGACGATCACCGCCTGCGTCAACGCCAGGGGCTCCGTCAGGATCCCCGTGCAGAGCGCCTCGGACCCGGAGACGGTGGGTTCGGCCACGCCCAGCCCCCTGCCCTCGGGCTCGTGCCTGGCGGGGGAACAGCCGCTCACCTGGAACCGGCAGGGACCGGCCGGCCCCCAGGGCCCCGCGCTCGGCGGGCGGACGAGATACCTGAACATCACCAGTGGACCGGAGCTCAAAAACTTTCGCGACACAAACGTGCTCTGGATCCCGATGGACGCGGGATCGTATGTGATCGACGCCCAACTGACGTTCGCGGCCAATGTCACCCAGACCCGAAAGGCCTACTTCGCCGAGTGCACCGTCCTCGCCGCCCAGCCCCACGCCGATCCGGGTGGCTCCTTCTCGACCGGTTACACGGACGAGGACTGGACGTCCCTGGCACTCCGTTACGCGTTCACCTTCTCCGATCCCGGGTTCCTCATCATGAACTGCAAGGGGGGCTCCTTCGTCGACGACTCCTTCAAGGTGCGCAACACCAGCAACAGCGTCATCATCCAGGAGGTCTCCTCGGTCACCCAGGAGACCTATGCCACCCCGCCGCCCGTTCCTACGGCGCTGCCCTCATCGTGGCCGACTCCCGGGGCGGGAAACTGAGCCACGACCGCCGCGCAGGCGACCTCCGGCTGGAAAGGAGCGGATGTACCGTGGAGCCGGGCCGGTAGAGCTCAGCCCGCGCGCATCAGGCCGTGGCAGGCGATGGCGGCGGCGGCGACCACGTTGAGGGAGTCGACGCCGAGACCCATGGCCGTCGGGCTCATCGGGATGCAGACCGGCTCGTCGGCCTCACGCAACCAGCGGGAGGAGAGCCCGTCCCCTTCCGAGCCGAGCAGCAGCGCCACCCGGTCGGCCATGTCGACCCTGTCCAGAGGCGTGGCGGACTGGTCGGGGGTGAGGGCCAGCGTCTGGAAGCCCGCTTCGCGCAGCTCGGCCAGACCCGCGTACCAGTCGGTCATCCGCGCGTACGGGATCGCGAAGACCGCGCCCATGGAGACCTTCACCGATCTTCTGTACAGCGGGTCGGCGCAGCGCGGCGAGAGGACGACCGCCTCGACTCCCAGCGCGGCGGCGCAGCGGAAGATGGCGCCGACGTTGCCGTGGTCGACGAGGTCCTCCAGGACCAGGACACGCCGGGGCCGGATGCCCGGCTCCGGAGCCGCTCTCTCCGGAAAGGAGGCCCTGCCGGACAGGATCTCCTCGACGGAGGGCAGTGGGAGACGTTCCATCGCGGCGAGGGCACCCCGGTGGACCTGAAAGCCGGTGAGGCCCTCCACGACGGCGTCGTCCACGATGTGGACCCGGCCTTCGAGGGTGTCGAGGAGGTCGGCGAGGGGCTCGGCCCAGCGGGGGGTGAGCAGCACGGAGCGCACGGGGTAGCCCGCCGCGACGGCGCGGCGGATGACCTTCTCCCCCTCGGCTATGAAGAGGCCGTGCTCGGCCTCCAGGCTCTTGCGCAGCTCGACGTCGCGCAGGTCGGCGTAGTCGGCCAAGGGGCCGGCCAGGTGGGGGTCGATGGCTTCAGGCACCCTCGAATACTGTCACGACCCGCCTGAGCTGCCATATCAGCGCGTGGACCAGGAGCATGGCGGAGCAGCCGACGATTACTCCCGCGCCCAGCCTTGTCACGAGTTCCGCCATGCCGCGTGGCGGGAAGGCGATCGGCCAGGCGATCGCGCCCAGCAGGACGGACAGGGCGGTGGCCAGGAACACGGCCATCCGCCCGCGGGCGGAGATGATCAGCCGCTCGGGGACCGGCCGGGGCTCCATCCCGGACAGCCCGCGCCAGGCCCACCAGAACACGACCGCCAGGCCGACCACCGTGGAGGTGTACTGCAGCAGGCGGAACAGCGGAATCACGTCCGCCACCCGGGTGTCCAGCCAGCTCCAGCCCCACATCGCGGAGCTGTAGGAGTGGGTGAAGGAGTCCCAGAGCTTGTGGGTGAGGGCGCCCACCGCGCCTCCGGCGATCACGGCGGGCAGCCGCCGCACCCCGTACATGCCGGGAGTCAGGGCTGCGGCGCGCCCGGCGAGGCCGGGGGGCAGTAGCGCGGTCAGCGGGTCGCGGAGCACCAGGTGGAAGACCGCCAGCAGCACGGCCACGGCGAACGGGTCGATCGTGAGGACGCCCTCGTAGGAGTGCCAGATCGTGTAGTCGGGCAGGAACGGGAAGAAGATCGGCAGATCGGGCACCATGGCCCCCAGAGCGAGTGCCCAGGGATCAAGCAGGCGGCGCATCCGCTCCGAGGAGACCAGCGGCAGCACGGCGGCCACATGACTGGGCGTGAACGGCACGGGTTTCCCTTCGACGATCCACTGGGGCAGATCCATCCTGTGACACGAACACAGCGCGCGGGCACGCCGCCGTGCGGCCGGGGCTTGGCCGAGGGAGGCGAGAGGCCGTCCCCCCGGGAGGGGAGTGGCCGGCGCGGCGGGGAGCCTTGCCACTTCCCCACATGCGAACACTCTGTGACGACTAGATTACCGGACGCCGTTGATCGGGGATTCGGAGGTTGTCGTGACCGACCAAACTGTGCTGGTGCCCAGCGTCGAGTGGCTGCGCGACGCCCGCAGGGCCCGCCTGCTCTCCGTGGTCACCCTCCTCTGGCTGGGCGCGGAGAGCGTGCTCGGCATCGCCGCGGGGCTGGGAGCGCACTCCGTCGCCCTCATCGGCTGGGGCACATCGGCCCTGGTGGAGGCGGCGGCCAGCCTGATCGTGGTCTGGCGGTTCACCGGTTCGAGGACCGGTTCCGCGCACGCCGAGGAGCGGGCACGCAAGGCGGTGGCGGTCAGCTTCTGGCTGCTGGCCCCCTACCTGGTGCTGCATGTGGCACACGACCTGGACGCGGGGCACCGGCCCCTGCCGAGCCTGCTCGGGATCGCTGTGACGGCGACCAGCGCGATCGGCATGCCGTTCCTGGGGGTGGCCAAACGACGGCTGGCCATCCGGCTGCGCTCGGCGGCGACCGCCGGCGAGGGGACACAGAACCTGATGTGCGCGCTGCTCGCCACCGGGGTGCTGGCCGGACTGGCACTGAACACCGCCGGGTGGTGGTGGGTGGATCCCGCCATGGCGGTGCTGCTGGCGGCGGTGGCGGTGCGGGAGGGGTTCAGGGCGTGGCACGGGCACTCCTGCCGGCACTGACCGCGCGCGTCGACCATGCGCACCGACCGCGCGCCTCCGGCGGACGGGCACTCCCGGCACCGGCGATCACCGATCGATCCACCAGGACGCAGGGTGTCACCGCAAACACATATGGTGATAACAGCACCAAAAGAAGTGTTTTGCCACAGTAACCGTTCCAAGTACAGTTCCGTGAATGTTGCGGACAACCGCCCGATAGGGTGACCCGCTAGCTTCCTGACATCGACATCGAAGAGGGAACCGTGGGACGTCACCGTACGGATGAACTCGAGGACGGCTACCCCTCCTACAAGGAGGCGAAGCCCAGGCGGAGGCGTGGCGGACGCGGCAAGGTGCTGGTCCCGCTGGCCGGTTCCGTCGCCCTCGCGGTGCTGCTCGGGGTGGCCGCGTTCGTGGTCATCAACCGTGACCGTGGGTGCGCGGGTGACGCGCTGCCGCTGCGGATCACCGCCTCGCCGGACATCCAGCCCGCCCTGTCCCAGATCGCCGAGCGCTTCAACAAGGCGGCCCACGAGGTCGAGGGCAGGTGCACCACCGTCGCGGTGACCAAGGGCGCCTCGGCGACCGTGGCCTCCTCCCTGGGCGGGGTCGGCGGCAAGGCCGCCGCGATGGACCTGTGGATCCCGGACTCGGGACTGTGGGTGGCGAACCTGCGGGCGAGGAACCAGGATGTGCCGGAGGCGGGCGCGTCCGTCGCGCACTCCCCCATCGTCATGGTGGCCTCCGGCTCGGTGGTGCCGAACCTGAAGAAGAGCTTCGGCGAGGCCAGCTGGGGCGGCATGATCAACGCCGCCAACGTGGCCAATGTCGACGGTCCCGGCCGCAAGGTGCGCGTGCTGGTGCTGGATCCCTCGCTCAACGCCGCCGGGCTCGGCGCGCTGCTGGCCGCCGCCGGGGTGGCCACCGCCTCGGGCGCGGGCGAGGAGCAGCTGGTCGGCGCGCTCAAGAACCTGTCGGGATCGACCTCCACGGTCCGCGACCAGGACGCGCTGCTGTCCAGCCTCGGTGTCAAGGGCAGCAAGGCTCCGCTGGGCATCGCCTCGGAGCAGGGTGTCTGGGCGTTCAACAAGGTCAAGAAGCCCGAGGTTCCCGCCGTGCCGCTCTATCCGGCCGAGGGGACCATCAACCTCGACTACCCGGTGGTGATCACCGCGAAGGACGCCGCCGTGCGCAAGGCCGCCGAGGCGTTCCAGAAGGAGCTCGACAGCGAGTCCTCCAGGAAGACCCTGCAGGATCAGGGCTTCCGCACCCCGGACGGCAAGGGCGGAAAGGCGATCTCCGGCTCCGCGGGCTTCCAGGCCAAGGCGCCGCAGGCGATCGAGACGCCCGACGGCAAGACCGTCGCGAGAATGTCGCAGACCTGGTCCCGGATCAAGCTCGGCACCAGGCTCGTCACCCTGCTGGACGTCTCGGGGACCATGGCCCTGCCGGTGCCGGGCACCGGCCTGACCCGGATGCAGGCGATCAGCAGGATCGCCGTCGAGGGCATGAAGCTCTTCCCGGCCAAGAGCGAGATGGGGCTGTGGGAGTTCTCCACGCACCTCGACGGCCAGGGGGTCGACTACCGTGAGACGGTCCCGGTCGGCCCGCTCACCGAGGACATGAACGGCGTGCTGCGCAGGGACGTGATCAACCAGAAACTGATCGGGGCCCAGGCCAAGGCGACCGGCGACACCGGGCTCAACGACACCCTGGCCGCCGCCTACCAGCAGATGACCGACGAATACCAGAGCGACAAGATCAACACGGTGCTGATCCTCACCGACGGGGCGGGCAACGACGACCCGGACGGGGGGATCAGCAACCAGCAGATCCTGAAGCGGCTGAAGGAGCAGTTCGACCCGGAGAAGCCGGTCAGCGTTCTGATCATCGCGTTCGGCCCCGACGCCCCCAAGGGCAAGCGGCAGATGGACGCCCTGGCCAAGGCGACCGGCGGGGACGCGTACATCGCCAAGGACGTCCTGGAGGTCAGGAAGTTCTTCCTGGAGGGCATGAAGCGCCGGCTCTGCGCTCCCAACTGCTGATCCGGCATCGCGTACGGCTGGTGTCACATTGGCACCAGCCGCACCAATTTCCCCAGGTCATACCAGGTCGGCATGATATTGACCCATCTGGTCAACCGGTTGCGGGGAGGTGACGTCCTACGCGTGTGGGGCCTGGAACGGGCGAGCGACGAAGCCCGTGAACGAGCCCGTCCCGCGGGGAGGAATGTCCGTGCCCGGATGGCCGACCGTCGGCCGAACCGACGACCAACAACTCGTTGAGACGCTGCGGCGCGCCGACGCGACGGCGCCCGCGAACCTCTACGACTCCTATGCCGAGCGTCTCCACGACTATGCCCACTCGCTGCTGGGCGACCGCGAGAACGCCGCGGGCGCCGTACACGACGCCCTGGTCACGGCCCAGGGCCACGTGGACCGCCTGCGCGACCCCGGCCGTCTGCGCGCGTGGCTGTACGCCCTCGTACGGGTCCGGTGCGCGGGCGCGGAGCGCGGCGGCCCACGGGGGACGGCAGCGCCTCCCGACATCCATGACGACCCGGGCGAGCGGGAGTTGGCCGCCCTGGTCCACGAGGCGATGGCGGAGCTGGGCGGGCAGGAACGCGAGGTGCTGGAGCTCTCACTCCGTCACGATCTCGGTGGCGGCGAGGTCGGCGCGGTGCTCGGACTGACCTCCAGGCAGGTGGCGGCGAGGCTCTGCCGGGCCCGCGACCACCTGGAGAACGCGGCGGCCGCCGTGGTGCTCGCCAAGGTCGGCCGGGCGCACTGCCCCGACCTGTCGGCGATGGTCGACTCGTGGGAGGGCCCCCTCACCACGATCCTGCGCAGGCGGCTGTCGGCCCACATCGGCCGCTGCGAGGTATGCGTGGAACGCAGGGACCGGCATGTCTCGGCCGGGCGGCTGCTGGACCTGGTGCCACCGGCCTACCCGCCGCTCTCGTTGCGCCGCCGGGTGATCGAGACCTGCCTGAACCCGGACCTGAGCGAGGAGCGCGCCTCCGTCGTCGCCCGGGGCGACCACTTCGACAGGACCGGTTTCCCCGCGGAGGGGCAACGGTCACCCGGCCGCCGGCGGTCAGGGAGGAAGGAGTCGGCCGGCGGACGGACGCGCGGCAAGGGGAGCCGTGGAACCGGACAGGCGGCCTCCCCCACGGGAAACGCCGCGGGCACCCGGTCCCGGCGCGCGGCGACGCCGCCGGATGGCGAGGGGCGGCGCACGGAGGTGCTGCCGGCGCAGCGGCGGAGGCAGCGGAGGCGCAGGGGGCCCGTGCTACTGCTGGCGGCGGCGTGCGCGCTGGCGGCCACCGGGGCGGTGGTCGCGGTGGGCGGGCAGGACCTGGCCGGCGGGGCGTCGGGAAACGCCCAGGCCGCACCGGGTACGGAACACGCGCTGATCACGCTGGAGCCCGGCCCGGAGCCGACACCCGACCTGCCCCTGGAGGACCCGGAGACGGCTGCCCCGGAGACGGCGGACCCGGAGAGCGCGCCGACCCCCACTCCGCGAAGGACCCGAACGACCGGGACATCCGCCCCCGCCCCCGCCCCCGCCCCCACCGCGACGCGGCCGGCGCCGACCCGCAGGTCCTCGGCGGGACCGGCCCGCGCCACCACCCCGCCTCCCGCGGCCGGGCGGCTGACCGTCTCGTGCCCGTCGGACATCGGAGAGGGCGCCGGGCAGATTCAGCTCGCGGCCCGCAACGCCGCGCTCTCCTGGTCGGCGACCACCTCCGGCGGGCTCGACGTGCATCCCGCCCGGGGACGGCTGAAGGCGGGTGCGAGGGCCATGATCTGGGTCACGGCCAAGGACCCCTCGGAGAGCGGCGCGGGACGGGTCGCGTTCAGGTCCGCCGGGGGCAACACCGGATGCGCGATCTCCTGGGAGAACCCGGAGGCGGACGCCACCGCGCCTCCCCCGGATCCGGCCCCCGACCCGACCCCGGCCCCCTCCGCCGGAGCGAGTTCCGAGGGGGAGGCAGGCTGATCCCCGCATCTCGTTTTACCTAACACCGAGACTTCTCTCAGGAATCCGGTAAACCATGGACTGGTGCCGAGCGTCGGCATTGACGTCCATGCTGAGTGATTGATCACATGAAGGCGCGATCAGTCACGTCATTACCAACCGGGAGTTTCGGAGATGTCGATCAACCGCAGAGTGCTCAAATGGGCGCTCACCTTCGCATGTGTCGCGGGGGCCGTGATCGCCTTGGTGGACATCGACACCCCGTTACGCCTGGTTCTCACCCCCCTGTTCCTGTTGGCGGTACCAGGCGTCGCAGTGGTAGGACTGTTGCGTGATCGTGACCCTCTTGCGGCACTATCAGTGGGGGCAGCGGCAAGCCTGGTTGTGAACGTCCTCTTGGCCGCTGCCATGCTCACTTTTGACGCATGGTCGCCTCGTGCCGGAGTCGCGACGATCGCGGTGCTCGGCGGTTTCATATACGTACTACGCGTGTTGTATCGGGGGAGCGGGAGCTTGCAGACCGAACAGGGGGTCAGGTCAAGGTGAACATCGTCATCGTTCGCCCGGGAGACCTCGGGGAGTCCGAGATCTCGCGATGGCGGGAGTTACAGGTAGCCGACCCGTCGCTGGACAACCCCTTCCTCTCCGTGGAGTTCGCGCTCGCCATGGGGCGCCTGCGCGACTACGTCCGCGTCGCGGTCATCCAGGACGACGGCAAGATCGTGGGATTCTTCCCCTACGAACGGCACAGCTTCGGGATCGGCAAGCCGCTCGGCGGCTTCCTGACCACCTGCCACGGACTGATCTCGGTCCCCGGGCTCGACCTGGACGTCCGTACCCTGCTGCGCGCCTGCAGGCTCTCGGTCTTCGACTTCGACCACCTGGTCCCCGGCCAGCCGACGTTCGCGGCGTACGAGACCGACGTGCGGCCGGCGCCGGTGATGGACCTCAGCGTGGGCTTCGAGACCTACATAGAGCAGGTGAAGGCGAACTCGCCGAAGAACCTCAAGACCGTCCGCTACAAGGAGCGCAAGCTCGGCCGCGAGCAGGGCGAGATCCGCTTCGAGTGGGACTCGTCCGACCTCGGCACGCTCCGCACGCTCACCAACTGGAAGTCCGACCAGTACCGCAGGACGGGCCGCGTCGACCGCTTCGCCCAGCCGTGGATCGTCCAGTTGCTCGACGAGATGCACGCCGAGAAGTCCGAGAGTTTCGCGGGTGTCCTGACCATGGTCTACGCCGGAGACAGGCCCGTCGCCGGGCACTTCGGTCTCCGTACCGCGACGACCCTGGTGGGCTGGTTCCCCGCCTACGACACCGAGTTCGCACGCTACTCCCCCGGCATCATGCACCACCTGCACATGGCCGAGCACGCCGCCGGCTCGGGACTGCGGCAGGTCGACATGGGCAAGGGTGGGCGCGAGTACAAGAGCTGGCTGAAGAGCGGTGACCTCTTCGTCGCGGAAGGCCGCGTCTCGCGTCCCTCTCCCGCGGCCGCCGTCCACTGGATTGGCCGTACTCCGGTCAACAAAGCACGAACGATCGTTACGGATCGCCCGCATTTGTACAGACTTGCCGACCGGGTGCTGAAGGGGTTCGGCCGTATGCGCTCCCCCGCGCAGAACCAATCCAGCACCCCGGTCGTCAAGGAACCATGGGGAGTGGGTTAGACCGCTCCCGTCATCGCACCCCATTCGCCAGGACCCTCGCATGCAACCCTCATCGCATTTGCCATTTCCCCCGATCCCTCCGATCGCCTATGGCCTCGGGTCCGTCCGCCAGTCGCCCCTGACGACAGACCGCCCGGAAGGACATCCGTCATCATGAGTCCCGAAGTCGCCAAGCACTACAACAACAAGCCCCCCCTGAGGGCGGTGCCGCCCATCGAGCGGTTCACCCCCATCACCCCCAATGTGGCGATCTCCCCGACCGTCAGCGTCGTCGTACCGGCCATGAACGAGGCGGAGAACCTTCCGCACGTCTTCGCGACGCTGCCGCAGTGGATCGACGAGATCGTCCTGGTGGACGGCAACTCGGTGGACGACACCGTCGCCGTGGCCAGGAAGCTGCGCCCCAACGTCCGCGTGGTCCACCAGACCGGCAAGGGCAAGGGCAACGCCCTCTCGGCCGGATTCGCCGCCTGCACCGGCGACATCATCGTGATGATCGACGCCGACGGGTCCACGGACGGCCGCGAGATCATCCAGTTCGTGGGCGCGCTGGTCACCGGGGCCGACTTCGTCAAGGGGTCGCGCTACGCGTCCGGCGGCGGCAGCGACGACCTGACGTTCATCCGCAAGTTCGGCAACAAGTCGCTGACCGCACTGGTCAACAGGATGTACGGCACCAGCTACAGCGACCTGTGCTACGGCTACAACGCCTTCTGGGCCCGCCACCTGGACGTGCTCAACCTCGACTGCGACGGCTTCGAGATCGAGACCCTGATGAACGTCCGCGCCGCCAAGGCCGGGCTCAAGGTTCACGAGGTGCCCAGCCACGAGCGCTGCCGCATTCACGGTGAGAGCAACCTGCACGCCGTCCGCGACGGCATCCGGGTGCTGAAGACCATCATCCGCGAGTGGCGGAGCAACCCGGCTCCCGTGGTGCACGAGCCGGCCACCTCCACCCGCGCGGCGGACCAGGGCGCCGCGTAGCCATGAGAAGCAGTGTCGTCATCTGCGTCTACACCGAGGAACGCTGGGAGGACATCCGAGCGGCCGTCGAGTCGGTCGAGAACCAGAGCCGCCGGCCGCACGAGATCATCCTGGTCGTCGACTACAACCCGGACCTCCATCTGAAGCTGAAGAAGGAGTACCCCGGCGCGATCGTGGTGGAGAACGCTCAGGAGAAAGGGCTGTCCGGTGGCAAGAACACCGGCGCGGCGACCGCCTCCGGCGACATCGTGGCATACCTGGACGACGACGCCGTCGCGGAACCTGGCTGGCTGGAAGCACTGGAGGAGGGCTTCCAGGACCCGACCATCGTGGGGGTGGGCGGGCTGACCAGGCCGCTGTGGGGCACCGGGCACCGGCCCGGATGGTATCCCTACGAGTTCGACTGGACCGTGGGCTGCAGCTATCGCGGCATGCCCACGCAGCGGGCGCGGATCCGCAACGTCATGGGCGGCAACGCGGCCTTCCGCAGGGAGGCCGTACAGGAGGTCGGCGGGTTCCACACCGGCATCGGCCGCAGCGTGCAGGGGCGCAAGCCACGCCCGCTGGGCTGCGAGGAGACCGAGTTCTGCATCCGGCTCTCGCAACGGAAACCCGGCTCGGGGATGCTGTTCGAACCCGCCGCGGTGATCGGCCACAAGGTGCCGGCCGTGCGCGCCACCTTCGCCTACTTCCGCTCGCGGTGTTACGCGGAGGGCCTGTCCAAGGCGCTGGTCACCCAGAGCGTGGGAGCGGGCGACGGGCTGTCGAGCGAGCGGGCGCACGCGATGAAGGCGCTGCCGCTGGGCGCGTTGCGCGGGATCGGCGAGGCGTTGCGGGGTGATCCGTCCGGTCTCGGCAGGGCCGGCGCGATCGTCGTCGGCCTCGCCTGGACCACCTGGGGTTACGTCATCGGTTCCCTTCGACTGAAGCGGGTGCGTTCATGATCCGCGTACCGATCCTGATGTACCACTCGGTCTCCGACCGGCCCAACGCCGAGACGAAGCCGCTGGCGGTACGACCCTCTGCCTTCGCCGAGCAACTGGCCTACCTGAAGGAGAACCGGTTCACGCCGCTGACGGTGGCCGACCTGGTCGCCTCGCTGCACAAGAACAACGGCCGCTCCATCCCGGAGCGGCCGGTGGTGGTGACCTTCGACGACGGGTACGCCGACTTCCACAGCGAGGCGCTGCCCCTGCTCGAGCGCTACGACTTCCCCGCGACCGTCTTCCTGACCAGCGGGTGGGTCAGCGACGCGGGCAAGGACGCGGCGGGCAGGCCGCTGGACACGATGCTGTCGTGGAGCCAGGCGCGCGAGGCCGCCTCGTGCGGCATCGAGATCGGCGGGCACAGCCACAGCCATCCCCAGCTCGACCAGCTTCCGGACGACGAGCTCCGCCAGGAGCTGCGGCGCAACAAGGCCCTGCTCGAAGACAAGATCGGCTCCCTGGTCTCGACGATGGCCTACCCGTACGGCTACTCCAGCGTGCGGGTGCGGCGCGAGGTCAGGCGGGCCGGCTACTGGGCCGCCTGCGCGGTGAACAACGCCATCGCCGCCGACCGGCACGACGTGCTCGCGCTACCGCGCCTGACCGTCGCCGAGGGCACGTCGATGAGAATGTTCAGCCGGGCCGTCGAGGGAAACCAGGTCCCGCTGATCTACATGAGAGAACGGATGCTGACGAAGGGCTACGCCGTCGTCAGGCGCACGAGATACGGCCTGCGGCGGGTGCGCGGCCAGGTGTGAGCGGCCGGTCCGCTCCGGGAGGGCAGCGGTCCGCGGGCCGGCGCCCTCCCGGGATACCCGGTCCGCTCCGGTGCCCCCCCGCGCGGGGGGCAGGGCGGCCGGACAGGTGCCGCCGGACGGGGGTTCGGTCGCGATATTGCTCTTCAACGGTCTACGCAAAACAGCCGAACATGACGTATCTTCCCGTTCGCTCGTCGCACCCCGGTCCGCGTAGCCGCCATGATGTTAGACGTGAGGCAACGGGCAGGTAATGACGTGACGACGACGCCGGCGGCGGAGACCGCCGAGGTCGAGGGGACCGATCCCACCCACCCCGCGCCTTCGGACGGAACGCGGGCCGGGTCCGACAGCGGGCCCACCGGCACGGCGCCCTCCGAGGCTGCCGAGGTTCCGGACGAGGCGCCCGACGGTGGGGTTCCCGATCCCGACGCACCGGTCGACGGCCGTGACGGCGGCGACGGGGCATCGGACGAGGCCGACGACGCGCCGGACACTCCGGGTGCGCCACCGGAGGTGATCTCCGACGGCGACGACTCGGAGGTCACCGCCGTCATGCGGCTCCCCGCGCGCCCGATCTCACCGCCCACGGCGGACGCTCCCGAGGCCGGGGACGCCTCCGAGGGCGAGATCGACACCACGACGGAGATGCGTCTGCCCTCGGCACCGCTCCGCCCGACGCAGGAATCCCCTGCGCCGGAATCCGCGACGCCGAAGCCCACGGAGCCGGAACGCACGGGCGCGGTGGCCGCGGAAGACGGAACAGCGGAGCGGAGACCGCGGGAAAGGGCCGTCGCGACGTCCAGCCCGCCTCCGGGGACCTCTGAGACCGCCTCGGAGGCCATGCTAGCTCCAGCCGATCGGGAGCCGCAGAGCGCGCCGCTGAGCCCGGAGAAGGCGACTCCGGCCGCTGCCAGGCCGTCGCGGACGACGACGATGATGCGGTCGGCCGCGATGTGGCTGCCACCGTTGCTCACGATCGAGGGCCTGATCATGTACGTGCTGGCCCTGCGCGTGGCGCCGGGCCCACTGCGGGGCGTCGACGTGACCAAGATCGACGCCCTGGGCCTGATCTCGGCCATGCCCGTGACCGCGTTCGCCGCGATCCTGCTGATGCTCGTCGCGTTCTTCGTCACGATCGCGCAGAACACCGACCGCAAGTTCCTGCTGCTCTTCCAGATCGCGGCGATCACCTTCGCCCTGCACGGGGCGTCGGCCCTGATCTCGGACGAGGCCAGGTTCCCCACCGCCTACGTGCACGCCGGCTTCGTGGAGTACATCAACCGCACCGGCGAGTCGTCCGCGATCCTCGACGCCCGTCTCGCCTGGCCGGGGTTCTTCGCGCTGGTGGCGTTCGTCACCAAGGCCGCCGGCGTCACTGACCTGTCGACGATCATGCGGTGGACGCCGCTGCTGTCGAACCTGCTGTACCTGCTGCCGTTCGTGCTGATCCTGCGCCAGGTGGTCGCCACCACCCGGGCCCGCTGGTTCGCCGCGCTGCTGTTCGTCATCGTCCAGTGGATCGGCCAGGACTACTTCTCCTCCCAGGGCTTCACGTACGCGATCTACCTGGCCTTCGTGGCGATCGTGCTGCGCTGGTTCGGCAAGGTCGAGCCCCGCGACAAGCCGATGCCGGCCAAGGGACGCGTCCGGCGGCTGCTGGCCCGGCTGGACGGGCTGACCCCCGGCGAACTTCCCCACTCGACCGGCGTCTACGACCGGGTGATCATGCTGATCGTGCTGATCGGCCTGTTCGGCACCGCGACCGCCTCGCACCAGATCACCCCGTTCATGATGCTCGGCGCGCTGAGCGGCCTGATCCTGCTCCGGCGCACCTCGCTCAGCTGGGCGCTGCCGTTCTTCCTGGGCCTGATCGTGCTGTCGTGGATCAGCTACCAGACCGTCACCTTCTGGAGCGGGCACATCGACCAGCTCTTCGGCGGTCTGGGCCGGATCCTGCAGAACCTGCAGAGCAACACCGGCGACCGGATCGACGGCAGCGACCCCAGACACGCGCTCGTCCTGATGGCCCGCCTCGGCATCTGCGGCGTCATCCTGGCACTGGCCGCCATCGGCCTGCTGCGCCGTGTGCGGCGCGGCGTCGGCGACCGCGCGGCCCTGCTCCTGCTCTGCATCCCGGTGCTGGCGCTCGGGCTGCAGAACTACGGCGGCGAGATCGGCCTGCGGATCTACCTGTTCGCCCTGCCCGGCGCCTGCATCCTGGCCGCCTACGCCTTCTTCCCGAACCTGCCCGCCGGCACGGAGGACGCGCCGGAGGAGACGGTGCCGATCCGCAGACGCAACATCCGGTTCAACCCCGAGCTGACCCGCCGGATCTCGCTGCTGCTGGCCGCCGGGTGCGCCATGGCGCTGGCGATGGTCTTCCTGGTCGCCCGGTACGGCAACGAGCAGTTCGAGCGGGTCTCGGCGAGCGAGGTCGCGGCGATGCACTACATCTACGACCACGACGAGCCCAGTGCCCGCGTCCTCTATCTGAGCCCGACACTCGGCCCCGAGGTCACCCCCATCATCCCGTGGGGCGAACGGGACTTCGACAAGATCTCCTACGAGCAGGTAGAGGTCTCGGAGGATCCGGCCGACCTCTCCGGCACGCTCACCAAGCTTCGCGCGTCGCCCCCCAACACCTACCTGGTGGCGACCCGCGCGCAGGCCGGGTACCTGCAGCTCAACCACGGCTACCCCGCTGACTGGGCCCCCCGGTTCCGTGCCGCGCTGGACGCTCACAAGGATCTCAAGCGGGTGTTCAACGGCGAGGACGCGGCCGTCTACACGCTGAAGTCCTTCCCCGAGGGCACCGAGATCCCCGAGCGCGGGGTGCCGATCGGTGGCAGCGACCCGACCTCGCCGTGGACACCCGTCGGCCTGGTGGCACTGGGTGTCACGTGGATCGCGCTCTTCACCTACCAGGTGTTCCTGCTGCGTGGCGGTGAGCGGAGGAGCAAGGCGAGGAGGCGCATCCTGTTCATCGCGGTGCCCGCCTTCGTGCTGGCCCTCGCGGTGATCGCGGAGCGCTTCGTCGTCATCGGTTACCAACTTCAATAAAGGACAAAGTCTCCTGGCCGACGGCCTCCTCGCGCCATACTGAGCACCGTTTGCCAGGAGACACCTGTCTCAGAGCCTGGTCGAAGGACGGTTGGATGTTCACAGGGGAACCCCGTGGCCGGGCGGGGAGCTCCACCCAGACCTCGGGACGGCGGATCGCAGCGGTCGACGCGTTGCGCGGTTTCGCGCTGCTGGGCATCGTGGTGGTCAACATCACCTACCTCGCCTCCGGATACCGGATGGCGGGGCTGGCGACGCCGTCGTTCTCCGCGCCGCTCGACTGGGAGGTGCGCTGGGTCGTCTCGCTGTTCTTCGAGAACAAGTTCTATCTGCTGTTCGCCTTTCTGTTCGGCTACAGCTTCACCCTCCAGCTCGACTCGGCCCACGCCTCGGCGACGGCGTTCGTCCCCAGGTTCCTGCGCCGCCTGGGAGGGCTGTTCCTGCTCGGCCTCGCCCACGGCATCCTGCTGTTCCCCGGTGACATCCTGGCCACCTACGCGGTGGTGGGGCTGGTCCTGCTGGCGGTGCGGCGGATCACCCCGCGCACCGCGATGGTCTCCGCGGTCGCGCTGACCGTGGCGCTGGCGGTGGGGATGCTGCTGCTGGCCTTACTGGCGACGCTGGGCACCGATGCCTCAAGGGCCGTCTCCGAGAACGCCGCCCAGGCCGCCATGTCCGACCGCGCCCTGCACGGCTCCGCATCCATGATCATCAATGAGCACCTGCACAAACTGGCCAGGATCTTCGTGCTGCGGGTCTTCTTCCAGGGGCCCACGGTGCTCGCCGCCTGCCTGGTCGGGCTGGCACTGGGCAAGATGCGCCTGCTGGGAGATCTGTCCGGGCACACGGCGACGCTGCGGCGGTTGCAGTGGGCGGGGTTCACCGTCGGCCTCGCCGGGGCCGTGGTCTACACGCACGCGACCTGGTCGGGCGGCGGGCACGCGTACCACATGGTCGGCCAGTCGGTGAACCTGGTCACCGCGCCGTTGCTGGCCGCGGCCTACGCCGCCACCCTGCTGCGCCTGCTCCCCGCGGCACCTCGCCTGGCCGGGGCGCTCGTGCCTCCCGGCAGGGTGGCGCTGACGAACTACCTGGGGCAATCTCTGATCAGCTCACTGATCTTCACCGGCTACGGGATGAGCCTGGTCGACCAGCTCAGCCCGTTCTCCGTGGTGTCGATCGGCATCGCCATCTTCACGGTCCAGGCCGTGTGGAGCCGATGGTGGCTGAGCCGCCACCGGTACGGGCCGGTGGAGTGGCTGCTGCGCTGGTTCACCAACTGGCGCAGGCCCTCCCGCTCCCCGGCCCGCCCCGAGCGCGCCTAGCCGTCCGCCCTGCCGCGCTCACCCCTCGCCGGTGCGCTCGCTCCACTTGACCTCGTACGGCTTCAACTCGAACTGCTTGCCGTCCACGGTGGTGTTCGCGGCCGCGTCGGTGGTGTTGACCATCACGAGCTGCCGCTCCTGGGCGAGGACCCGCACCTTCTCGTTGGAGGAGGTGACCGTCTCCAGTTCGGTCCCGAGGGGGAACCACTTGGTGAAGCCGCTCAGGATGCCCGCCATCGGCATCTCCGCACCGGTGCTCGGGTGCCACAGGCAGCCCAGGCAGATCTGGTCGTCGCCGGTGGACTTGCGCTGGGGGCTCCAGTAGAGCGAGGTGGTGACGCCGCTGGTGGCGAACTCCATCATCGCGGCGGTCTGCACCGCGATGCGACGCTCCTCGCTCCACTCCCTGCTGTCCGGCTCGACGTACCACTCGGCCCACCAGACCGGCAGGTTGCCGCTCTTCTGCCGCAGCCAGGTGGTGAGGGCTCCGAACTTGCCCAGGGCGGTGAACTCGTCGGGGTAGGCACCGGCCTCCCTGGTGACCGAGGCCCCGTCGACGACGATGAAGTCGGCGCCCTTCTTCTTCTCGATCCAGTACTCGACCGCCTCCAGGTCACGCTGGACGACGCTGCCCCACGGTCCCTGGATCTCCGCCCCCTGCTCGGGAGTGGTGGTGCTGCCGACCGACACGTACGGCCCGCCGACCTTGATGTCCTTGTCCACGGCCTTCAGCGCGTCGTAGACCTTGTTGTAGAGCTCGGTGTAGCCCTCGATGTCCCAGCGGTTCTGGGCGTTGTTCCAGAAACCCTTCAACTCGTTCCAGACCATGTAGTGCTTGACCGTGGGGTAGCGCCTGGCGACCGTCGCGGCGAGCTTGGCGTAGTCGTCGAAGTGCTCGCGCCGGGGCGCCGTCTCCAGCTGCGTCCAGTCGGTCCGGCCGGAGGTGCCGCCCTTCATCCAGTCGGGCGCGCAGCAGAGCGTGATGATCGGGATGGCCTGGGATCTGGACATGAACCTGACCCGACGGTCGAGGTCGCGGAAGTCGTTCTTGCCGGGTGCGGGCTCGGGGTTGCCCGCGCCCCAGCCCATGATGTGCTGGTTCTGCAGCATCGGGACCCGGCTGAGCATGTGGGAGGCGGACTCGGTGACCGCGCCGCTCTCGTTGTCGGCGCTGAACTCGGTGTGGGTGATGCCCCAGCGTGGCCAGCTCTGGACCGCGGGTGGTTCCTCCAACGTCGGTGCCGCCTGGGTGGGAGGAATTGTCATGCGCTGTCCGCGGGGAATATCCGGTTTGACAGCGAAGGCGATGATGCCGACCACCAGCACCACCGTTACCGCCATCGCTCCCAGTGCGACCGGCCAGGCCGGGCGCCGTCGCTGGTGCCGTCCGTTAGTCGGTATCACCGATTCCTCGATCCTCGCAGGTCAACGAATGTAGCGTTCCACAGCGACAACGGACGTGACGGTGAGCCGAGCTGGTTCACAGACAAGCGTTACCGGTCGCGTCGCCAGCGTATCCATGGCGACTTGCATGACGGTTGAAACCCAGAAGTAGTTCCCGTCACGCCCATGGTTCACCTGGCCGTGCGACACCCGCACCGCGGGTTCAGCCCTCCAGGACCCGCAGCGCCCGGTCGACGAGGGTGGGGACGGCGGCGCCGATGTGCTCGAAGCCCTCACCGACGGTCTTGCCCTGCTTGAACCTGGCGTGGATGCCCTCCACGATGACGGCGAGCTTGTAGTTGCCGAAGGCCAGGTAGAAGTCCAGGTCGGACAGGTCGGCGCCGGAGGCCTTGGCGTAGTGCGCGGCGAACTCGCGGGCGGTGAGGAAGCCGGGGGCCACGGTGACGCCCGCCGCGACCGGGATCGAGGCGCGCTCGGTGTCGCCGGGGTCCTGCCAGTAGGTGAGGGTGAGGCCGAGGTCCGCCAGGGGATCGCCGAGCGTGGACATCTCCCAGTCGACGACGGCGAGGATGTCGGGGTCCGGGGAGACGCGCACGAGCGTGTTGTCGAGCCGGTAGTCACCGTGGACCAACGTCGAGGCCGAGCGGGCGGGCAGCCGCTCACGCAGCAGGGCCACCAGGCGGTCGTAGGCGGGCAACTCGCCGGTCTTCGACCGCTCCCACTGCTGTCCCCAGCGCTCCAGCTGGCGGGCCATGTATCCTTCGGGGCGCCCGAAGTCCCCCAGGCCCGCCTTCTCGTAGTCGATCGCGTGGATCTCGGCGAGCACCTCGGCCAGCCGCTCCGACAGCCTCCGGGTCTGCTCGGGGGTGAGATCCCGGGTGTCCTCCTGGCTCCGCACCGCCGCGCCGTCCACATGCGCCATGAGGTAGAACGGCGCCCCGATCACGTCCTGGTCGGCGCAGAAGGCGACCGGCTCCGGCACCGGGACCGAGGTCGGCGCGAGCGCCGAGATCACCCGCCACTCGCGCCTCATGTCGTGGGCGGTCGGCAGCACGTGGCCCAGCGGCGGCCGACGCAGCACCAGGCGGCGCTCGGAGGTCTCGACGATGTACGTCAGGTTGGACCTGCCACCGGCGATCAGGGAGACCCCGGTGGGCTCGCCGGCGCCGGGGACGTTGGCCGCGATCCATTCGACGAGGCGGGGCCAGTCGATGCCAGGGGTGCTCATGGCCCTTATTAGAACGCCACTCGGGTGGGTGGCGCCAGCCGGAGTCCCACAATGAGATCCCGAAACGTTGCCTCCCCGCTACGAGGAGATCCCTTCCGTACTTTATCGTTACATTACGTCCCTACCAGCATGCTTGGGCTTTGCGGCATCCTGCACAGGATGACGTAAGGGGACCCCGCACATCCCAGTAGGAGCTCATGCGCGTCTCAGTCGTTCAACCCCGTGATCTCGGACCGGTCGACATCGACCGCTGGAGAACCCTCCAGGGTGCCGACGCCGCTTTCGACAGCCCGTTCCTGTCGCCGGAGTTCACAATCACCGTAGGTGCCCTGCAGGAACGCGTCCGGGTCGCGGTGCTGCACGAAGGACAGGACGTGGTGGGGTTCTTCCCCTTCGAACGCCATCCGATGGGTATCGGCATGCCCGTGGCCGCGGGCCTGACCGACGCGCAGGGGCTGGTCCACGCCAAGGATGTGGAGATCGACGCGCAGAGCCTGATCAGGGCCTGCGGCCTGGCCGTCTACGAGTTCGACCACCTGATCGCCGGGCAGCCGCTGCTCCAGCCGGGGCACAGCAGGCACCCTTCACCGATCATCGATCTCCGTGACGGCTTCGAGTCGTACATCGAGACGATCAAGGTGACCTCCGGCAAGACCTACCGCTCGACGGCGTACAAGAGCCGCAAGCTCCAGCGCGACGCCGGGCCGCTCCGGCACGACTACGCCACCACCGACCTGGCGCCGCTGCGCACACTGCTCGGCTGGAAGACCGAGCAGTACCGGCGCACCGGCCGCAACGACAGGTTCGCCCGGCCGTGGATCGTGGAGCTGGTCGAACGGTTCCTCGCCACCGACACCGAGCACTTCGGCGGGGTCCTCGACATGGTCTACCTGGACGACCGGCCGATCGCCGGGCACTTCGGCCTGCGCACCGGGACCACGCTCGCGGGCTGGTTCCCCGCCTACGACACCGCCTTCGCGAAGTACTCCCCCGGTCTGATCCACCACCTGGCCATGGCCGAGAAGGCCGCCGAGGCCGGGATCCAGGTCATCGACATGGGCCGCGGGGAGAAGGAGTACAAGGAGAAGCTGAAGAACGGCGAGTACGAGGTCTCGGAGGGCCGGGTCGCCCGGCTGAGCCCCGGAGCCGGGGTCCACTGGATGCTGCGGGTGCCGGTGCGCAAGGCGCGTGGCACGGTCCTGGCCAACCCGCTCCTGCGCACCACCGCCGACCGCGCGCTCAAAACGTACGGCCGCCTGCGGACGTCCCTGCAGTCCTCCTCCTGAGGAGGGTTCGCGGCGGGGTGGGAACGGTCCTTTCTGGCCCGATCAACTCGGCGACCACCGAGACGCCCCGCCTGAGGTCCGCCTGCGACACGGAGCCGTAGCCGATCACCAGGCCGTGCCGCAGCTGCGGCCCGTGGTAGTGGCGGGTCATCGAGTCGAGCAGCACGCCACGGACGCGAGCGGCCTCGACCAGCGGCGTGACCGCGTGCTCCGTGAGCTCCACCATGACGTGCAGGCCCGCGGTGTCGCCGGTGACCCTGGAGCCGAGGATGTCGACGACCACGGCCCGGCGGCGCGCGTACTCCAGCCGCATCCGGCGCAGGTGCCGGTCCAGGTCCCCCCGCTCGCAGAGCACCGCCACCGCCTGCTGGGCCGGGCCGCCGGTACGGTCGGCCAGGCCGTCCCTGGTCAGGGCGATGGCTTCGATGAGGCTCGGCCGGGCGACCAGCCAGCCGACGCCGATGTCCGGCGTCAGGGCCTTGCTCAGGCTGCCCAGCAGCACCACCCGCTCGGGATCGAGGCCGTGCAGGGCGGGCAGCGGCGCCACGTCGTAGCGGAACTCGGCGTCGTAGTCGTCCTCCACGAGGATCGCACCGGTGCGGCGGGCCCAGGCGAGAAGGCGCTCCCTGCGCGGGATGGGCAGGCGGCCGCCGAGGGGGTACTGGTGGGCCGGAGTGGTGTAGAGGACACGCAGGTCGTCCGGGAGGCGGTCGACGACGACCCCGTCCTCGTCGACCGGGCAGGGCACGATCTCCGCTCCCCTCCCGGCGAAGACGTTCCTGGCGACGCGGTAGCCGGGCTCCTCGACGCCGGCCCGATCACCGGGCCGCAGGAGAGTGGCGGCGACCAGGTCGAGCCCGTTGCCGGTGCCCCGGGTGACCATGATGTTCTCCGGTCCGACGGGGATCGCCCTGGTCCTGCGCAGGTGCTCGGCCAGGGCCGTGCGGAGCCTGGGCAGGCCGCGGGGGTCGGGGTCGCTCGCCGGCGGCAGGTCGGCCGCTCCGCGCCAGGCCCTACGCCAGGCCGCCCTGTCATAGTCGTGGACCCACGGCCGCCCGGGACGCAGGTCGATCACCTGCCCTCCGTCCCCTGACCGGGCGTCCCAGCCTGGAAGGGCGGCGGACGGTGGGGTGAGGGGGCCGGGAGCACGCTCGTTCACGGGCGGGACCACCATGTCGGCCACGTAGGTGCCGGAGCCGTGGCGTCCTTCGAGCCAGCCTTCCGCGTACAGCTGCTGGTAGGCCTCGGTGACGACGGTACGGCTGACCGCCAGCTGGCCGGCGAGGGCTCGGGTGGAGGGCAGCCGCTCGCCGGAGGCGAGGGTGCCGTCGCGCATGGCGGCCCTGAGCCGGTCGCCGAGCTGGACGGCGAGTGCCGTACCGGATTCGCGGTCCACCGAAACGGGCAGGTCGACGGCGAGGCGCGGCAAAGTGGTCTCCTGTAAGCGCATTGAAGTGGATGTGTTCTCGGTATCCACTTCTCTCTAGGCTAGTGCCATGCTCTCTACGACTCCCCGCACCACCCTCGGCCGCTCGAAGAACAGGGGCCTGACCTCTCGCGAGGATCTGTACGCGGTGCTGGACGCCGGTCTGGTCTGTCACCTGGGCGTCGTGGTCGACGGTTTCCCCATGGTCGTCCCCACCGGTTACGGCCGGATCGGTGACACCCTCTACGTGCACGGCTCCACCGGCGCCACCTCCCTGCGGAACGCGGACGAGGTCTGCGTCACGGTGACCCACCTGGACGGCGTCGTGCTGGCCCGCTCGGCCTTCAACCACTCGCTCAACTACCGCTGCGCCATGGTCTACGGCCGCGTCCGCCGGGTGTCGGGCGAGGAGCACCTGGCCGGGCTGCGGGCGATCACCGAGCAGCTGGCCCCCGGCCAGTGGGACGCCAGCCGCGCGCCCACCGGAAAGGAACTCGCCGCGACCACGGTGCTCGCCCTCTCCCTCGCCGAGGCGTCGGTGAAGGTCCGCCAGGGCCCGCCGATCGACGACGAGGAGGACTACGAGCTGCCGATCTGGGCGGGGGTCCTGCCGCTCCACCAGGTCTGGGGAGCCCCCGAGCCCGATCCCGCGATGACCGGGGACCTGCCCGTTCCCGCGCACATCGCGTCGCGGGCCACGCCCGTTCGCTAGGCCTCCGCGGCGGGCCTGTCCGCGCGAGACCCTACCGTTCGCACCGATCAATCCGTGACTCCGCCGCTCCCGGAAGGGAGCGGCTGCTCGCTGCGCTGTTCGCGGAGTGAGACTGATTCGCGATTAATGCGCGAAATGCGTTTCCGTATGGCTAGGCTACGGTCCGTCTGTTATGGGTGGGGGCCCAGACAACTGAGGAGACCGTTATGTACGGCACGCCATCGGCCTGGCGAGTCCCCGGATACACCGAGATCCGCGAGCTGGGCGCCGGCGCGGCGGGACGCGTGGTGATGGCGCGGCATGATGCCGACGGCGTCCTGGTAGCGATCAAGTACCTGTCCGACGAGCTCAGGGGCGACGTCGGCTTCGTGGCGCGCTTCCGGCACGAGGCAAGGGTGCTCAACACCCTGAACAGCCCGCACTCCGTCCGGCTCTACGACTACGTCGAGACCGGTGACGGCGCGGCCATCGTGATGGAGCTGATCAACGGCGTCGCCCTGCGCGCGCTGCTGCGCTCGGAGGGTCCGACCGGCCCGGAGGCGGCGCTGCTCGTGCTCAAGGGCTCGCTCATGGGACTGGCCGCCGCGCACTCGGCGGGCGTGGTGCACCGCGACTTCAAGCCCGAGAACGTGATGGTGGAGGCGGACGGGAAGAGCAAACTCGTCGACTTCGGCATCGCGCTCCGCTCCGGCGACGGCGACGCCCCCGCGGGCACTCCCCCCTACATGGCACCCGAGCAGTGGGTGGGCGGACCGGCCGGGCCCTCCACGGACGTCTACGCCGCCACCGTCGTGTTCTTCGAGTGCCTGACCGGCACCCGACCCTTCCGGGCCACGAACATCGCCGCGCTGGCCCGCCAGCACCAGGTCATGCCGCCGCCGGTCGAGGAGGTGCCCCCGGCCCTGCAGGGGCTGGTGGAGCGCGGCCTGGCCAAGCACGCCGCCGACCGGCCGCCGACCGCCTCCGCGTTCCTCACCGAGTTGGAGGCCGTGGCCGCCGACGCCTATGGCCCCGACTGGCAGGAGCGCGGCCGCCGCCGCCTGGCGGGGATCGTCGGGCTGCTGGCCGGGATGTTCCCGCTGGACGCGCCCGCCCCGGCGGCCGACACCTCGCTGGCCACCACCGACCTCGGCGGCAAGGGGGGAGGGACCTCCTCGCTCAGCAAGCTGAGCGTCAAGATCCTCATTGGCGTCGGCTGCATCGGGGTGATCGGCGGGCTGACCGCGGTGCTGGTCGGATCGGGCGGCACCACGACGATCCAGCCGCAGAGTTCCACCGTCACGAAGGACCCGACCCCCTCGGACCCGCTGGAGACGGTGATCCCCGGGGACGACGACGATCTCGACGAACCCGACGAGCCCGCGGAGGCGTCGCCGACCACGGGCGCGCCCTCGGCGACCCCCACGCCGAGCGGCACCACCTCGGGCCTCCCGCCCGCGCCGACCGCCACGACGCCCTCCACGACCCCCAAGGCGTCGGCGACGCCCACCAGGAGACCGACCGCGCGGCCGACCAGGAAACCGACCGGGGAGGCGTCGGAGCCTCCTGCCCCCGATGAGAACTCCACGCTCAGCGATCCCGGCAAACCGAACACCCCCACGACCAGGCCGCCGTCCCCGACGACGGCACCGACCGCGGTCCCGACCCAGCCGTCGGCCTCCCCCACCCGGACGCGGCCGACGACACAGCCGACCACGTCCTCGCCCCCCGAGACGACTCCCGCGGGGACCCCGACCTCCGAGAACCCCCCTCAGCTCACCACCTCGCCCCTGCCTCCCGCCGAGACGGCCCCCTCGGCGCTCCTCGCGCTGGGCCTGGTGACAAGCGGTGCCGTGCCGTTCACACTGGCCGTCAAGCGCGGCATCGCGGGACGGCACAGAAAACGCCGCTGACCAGGGAACGAGCCGAATCATGGACACTGATCGGGGCGGCGTCGCCGGATTCCGGTTGACCGGCCGCACCTGGGCCGGCGATCTGGGAATCTGGTCGTCGGCCGTCGCGGCCGACGGGCGGCGGGGAAGCACACTCAGGTTCGACCCGCGACTGGTCGCCGATTCCTCGGCCCGCGAGAGGCTGATCGCGGCCGTGGTCGCCGACCGCAGGCTCACGCAGAGCGGCCTGACCGGGCTGGTCCCGATCGCCGATCTCATCACGGCCCAGGACGAGGTCTGGCTGATCACCTCGGAACCGGCCGCACCGACGGTGCGCGACCTGCTGTCCGGCGCCCCCGGATCACCCGGGCCCGACGCGGGCAGCGCGGCCACGGTCCTGATGGAGACGGCGTGGACGCTGCTGGCCCTCCACTCCTCCGGGCTCGTCCACGGTGAGCTCCACCCGGGCACCGTGGTGATCGCCCCGGACGGGTCGGCGCTGCTCGCCGAGCGGGGGCTGCTCGACGCGCTGCTCGGCCGCCCGCCCGCGCCGGAGCGGGACGTGGCCGCCTGGGCGTCACTCGCCCGGGGGCTGGCCGCCACCTGGGCCTCTGCCGACCGGGAAGCCGCGGGGCTGCTGGAACAGGTGGCGGCGACGGCCTCCATCCGGGGGCTCGCCGCCGCGCGCGACGCCCTGCTCGCCGGGCGTGACCTGCTGCCCTCCGGGTTCACCACCCGTGCCAGACTCGCGGAGACCCTGCACCGCTGGCCGGCACATGAGGCGCCCGGCCGGGGAGGACCCCCGCCGCCCGTGCCGGCCGCCCCCGACGAGGGGGAGATCGTCACACTGCTCCACGTTCCGAGAACCGGCGAGCAGCGAACCCGGGAGGCCGACGGGCACCGGCCCGAGGACGTGGTCCTGCGGTTCGGCCCCGGGGTGCCCGCCGAGACCACGGCCGCCCAGATCTGGCGGGCCGGCCGGGACCAGCAGCAGACCGAGCCGCCCTCCGACCGGCTCAGGACCGCCGCGGCCCCCCATGCCCGGCGGCGTCGCGGTCGTACGATCCTCTCCTCGGCGATCCTCGCGTTGATGGTGGTGGGCGCGCTGGCGCTCTGGCTGTTCCGCGGCTCGTCGGCGCCGCTCGAGGTGACGAAGGTGGACGTCAGCGCCCCCAAAAAGACCCAGGGCTGCGACACGACGGTGAGGATCACCGGCGTCCTGTACACCAACGGCGCGGGCGGGGAGGTCAGCTACCAGTGGAAGCGGAGCGACCGCAAGGAGCCGATCGTGCAGACCGACCAGATCTCGTCTGGAGCGGCCTCGCACGAGGTGAGCCTGGACTGGACGGTCAAGGGCGAGGGAAGTTTCAAGGGAACCGTCGTCCTGTCGCTGCTCTCGCCGGCCCCCGAGGGCAAGAAGATCCAGGACAGGGCCACCTTCACCTACAAATGTTCATGAGTGATCCACAAGGTCCACAATGCGGTACAAAGCCGTTCTTACTACTCTGACGGCCATGACCACGCAGACCCCCTCCGGCTGGTACCCCGATCCCTACGGCTCACCGCTGTTGCGGTGGTGGGACGGCCACCAGTGGACCGATGCCACCCATCAGGCGGATGTCCCAGGACAGGGCACGCCTCAGGGATCGCAGACCGGCCCCTTCTCCTCCCAGCCTCCCGCCGCGGAGCAGGGCGCCTGGCAGGCGCCGCCCGCCTCGCAGGGAGAGCCCGCGGCGACGGGCCCGACCGGCCAGTGGAACCAGCAGACCGTACAGCAGGGACCGGCGGGCACCGGGCAGCCGAACGGCAACACGGCGCAGATGCCCCTCCCGCCGTACGGCGTCCACCCGTCCGGGCCGCCACCGCGCAAGAGCGGCCCGCTCCCGTGGATCCTCGGCGGCGGCGGCGTGCTGGTCCTGATCGTCGTGATCGTGGTCGCCACGATGTATCTGATCAACCCCGACAGCAGGAACGAGGCCGGCGAGCCCGTCACGCCCCGTACGCCGCCTCCCTCGGCGAGCCGGGAACCCAGCCTGGAGCCGACCCCCGAGCCGACGCCCTCGCAGAGCCCGCCGCCCCAGCCGGTGGACGGGCGCATCACCGACCCCGTGACCGGCCTGTCCTACCAGATCCCCGAAGGGCCGTGGCAGGTGCCTCCCAGCCCCGGCAGCGGGCTCGGGTTCAGCTGGACCAGCGCGGCCGTCGCCACCGCCCACGAGAACTTCGACGGCAAGGGCGGCAACTGGGTCGGCAACGTGCTGACCGGCGAGCTTCCCGACCAGTACGGCTACCAGGGTGTCGAGAGCATGCGCTCGATCGCCGCGACGTTGCTGCAGGTCGTCGAGCCCAACTTCTACAGCCCCCCGCACCGCCGGAAGATCGTCGAGGACAAGGCGGTCAAGGTGAGCGGCAAGGACGCCTGGCTGTTCGTCTTCGACCTGGACTTCTCCGAGCAGTCCGAGGCCAACGGCTGGAAGTGGAAGCGGGAGCGGGCCGCGTTCCTGATCGTCGACCGGGGTGAGGGCAGCCGAGCGGCGCTGGCCTACATCAGCGTGCCCGACAATCTCGGCACCTCGACGGTGGACAAGGTGATCAAGTCATTCAAGCTCTCGTAACGGAGTACTACCCTGAAGGCTATGAGTGACCTGCTGGTCTGGATCGACTGTGAGATGACCGGGCTCGACCTTGGCCGTGACGCGCTCGTCGAGGTGGCCTGCGTGGTCACCGACGGCGAGCTGAACCAGCTTGACGAAGGTGTGGACGTGGTCATCAAACCCCCGCCCGAGTCCATCGAGCAGATGTCGGAGGTGGTGCGCGAGATGCACACCGCCTCCGGCCTGCTGGACGCGCTGAGCGGGGGCGTCACGCTGGCCGAGGCCGAGTCCATGGTGCTCGAATACATCAAGGGGCACATCAAGGAGCCGAAGAAGGCTCCGCTGTGCGGCAACTCCATCTCCACCGACCGGTCGTTCCTCTCCCGGGACATGACCGCCGTGGACGCCTTCCTGCACTATCGGATGATCGATGTCTCCTCGGTGAAGGAGCTGGCCCGGCGCTGGTACCCGCGGGTCTACTTCGCCTCGCCCGAGAAGCAGGGCGGCCACCGCGCGCTGGCCGACATCGTCGAGAGCATCCGGGAGCTGCGTTACTACCGCGCGGCGGTCTTCGTGCCCCAGCCTGGACCCGACTCCGCCACCGCCAGGGAACTGGCCGAGACCGTGTCCGCGCGAAAACCCTGACCGGCTCGCGGGAAACCCGGTACGAAACGACTCCCAAAGACCGCTACACTTTTCATGTGCTGCCACGGCGGCGATGGTGGGCGTAGCTCAGTTGGCAGAGCGCTAGGTTGTGGTCCTAGATGCCGGGGGTTCAAGTCCCCTCGCTCACCCCATGAGAACGGCCGGTCCCTCGGGACCGGTCGTTCTGCATTTCCACTCCCTTCACCCACCAAAAGTGGATATTGCGGGTTATGCTCGCAGCTATCGCTACGCCGTAGGATCGGGGGGTTTCGGCGACCTGACCGTGTTGCAACCACGGAGGCCGGATGAGAGTCGACGATGCCACGTTCGACGCGGAACCCACAGCCGTGACGGGCTTGAGCAGGCGCGAGACCGAGGTCATGGAACTGATCGCGACGGGCCGCTCCAACGGGCAGATCGCCCAGCACCTGTTTCTGAGCGAGAAGACCGTGAAGAACCATGTGAACCGGATATACGCCAAGCTGGGGGTCGACTCGCGGGTCACCGCGATCGATCTGTGGCTGGAACGGGCCGCGCGCGAGGACCCTCGGCACCGCTGAACGGCGACACGACGTCTCCGGACCGCTTCGGAGCCGCCGGGCCTGACCGGGCGGGGCGGCTCGGGCGGCGGGAGACCTCCAGGGCGCGGGCGATGGCGGACGTGCCCTCCTCCAGCTCCTCGGAGGCGATCGAGAGCGCCGGGCGCAACCGTACCGAGCGCTCGCCGCAGGGCAGGACCAGCACGCCCTCGTCCTCCCTGAGCCTGGCCACCAGCAGGTCGCGCCGCGCGGCGTCCGGCAGGTCGAACGCGCACATCAGACCGCGTCCCCTGGCGTTCTCCACCAGGCCGGGGAAGCCGGCCTGGATCTCCAGCAGCGCCTTGAGCAGCTCGGCGCCGAGCCTGCCCGCGCGCGGGATCAGGCCGTCGCGCTCCACGATCTCCAGTATCCGGCGGGAGCGGACCATGTCGACCAGCCCTCCGCCCCAGGTCGAGTTGATCCTGCCGCTGATCTGGAACACGTTGTCCGGCACCTCGTCGACCCTGCGGCCCGCCATGATCCCGCCCACCTGGACCTTCTTGGCGAAGGCCACCACATCGGGACTCAGGCCGAGCTGCTGGTAGGCCCAGGGGGTGCCCGTGGTCCCGGCACCGGTCTGCACCTCGTCCATGACGAGGAGGGCGTCATGCTCGTGGCAGAGCCGTTCCATCGCGAGCAGGAACTCCGCCCGCATGTGGTTGTCGCCGCCCTCCCCCTGGATGGGCTCGGCGATGAAGCAGGCGATGTCGTGGGGATGGCGTTCGAAGGCGGCCCGCGCCGCGGCCAGGGATCTCTCCTCGGCCGCCTCGACGTCGCCGAGGTGGATCGCGGGCACCTCGATCCTGGGCCAGTCGAACTTCGGGAACCGGTCGGTCTTGATCGGGTCGGTGTTGGTCAGCGAGAGCGTGTAGCCGCTGCGCCCGTGGAAGGCGCGGGTGAGGTGGAGCACCTTGCCGCCCAGCTCGGGCGAGTGCCCCCGCGAGGTGTTGAGACGGCTCTTCCAGTCGAAGGCGCACTTCAGCGCGTTCTCCACGGCGAGGGCTCCGCCCTCCACGAAGAACAGGTGCGGCAGCTCGGGATCACCGAGCACCCTGGCGAACGTGTCGGCGAAGTCGGCGAGGTGAGAGGTGTAGAGGTCGGGGTTGGCGGGCTTGTTCGCGGCGACGCGGCCCAGTAGCGCCAGGAACTCGGGGTCGTCGTCGAACGGGTTCACCCCGAGTGGGGCCGAGGCGAAGAAGCTGTAGAAGTCCAGGTAGCTTCGGCCGGTGCGGGCGTCGACGAGCCGGGAACCTCGGCTCCGTTCGAGGTCCAGCACCAGCCGGTAGCCGTCGACGAGCAGATGACGAGCGAGACGGGCGTGCACGTCCATGTCCCCTCCACGGTGATCCGAAGAGATGATCCCCCGTCATTTACACATCTACACGGAGAGATTACGCGTCGAAGATGGTTCTTGTGAAGATTTTTCGGTTTACCGGCCTCCTGGGCATGAACGTCCGGAGCCGGGGACCGTGCGGCCCGAGCCCTTCTCGATGACCGTCTCCCTTCCCGGGGACCGCTCCTTCCGAGACCACAGATCGGTCAAATCAACCTGCCGCGGGTCGGGCCGGGTCAGTTCGGCGGAGAGATGCGGATCCCAACGGTGCCGGCGGCGCCCCGGCGGAACCTGCTACCGATCATGAGCAGCCGGGCGAGGAGCCCGTACTTCGCGACGATCAGTCCCCGGACCCGCTCGCTCTCCTCGGCCGGCAACTCCCGCGCGACGCCCCTGACCCCCTCCCCCCGCGTGTTGCCCCGCGCGTCGCACGCCGCCACGACGACCTCCGGATTGTTACGGATCCTCTTGGCCTTGCCGGAGGAGCCGGCGGTCCAGACCAGCAGTGAGTCGCCGTCGGGGGCGACCCACACCGGTGTCGGCACCGCGGCACCGCTCTTCTTGAAGGTGGTCACGGACACGTACTTCTCGGTGCCCAGATCCTGGATTCGCGTCATGCACGGCAGGTTACGCCGCCGCGTAGACCACCAGGGAGACCGCCACGTACTGCACCAGGTAGGCGGCGACGGTGAAGGCGTGGAAGACCTCGTGGAAGCCGAACCACCGGGGGGAGGGGTCCGGCCGCTTCATGGCATAGACGACGCCGCCCGCCGTGTAGAGCACCCCGCCGAGGAAGATCAGGGCCACCGCGACCACGCCCGCGCCCCGCACGAGCTGCGGCAGCACGAAGACGGCGGTCCAGCCGAGGCCGATGTAGAGGGCGGTCGAGAGCCAGCGGGGGGCGTTGACCCACAGCACCCGGAAGAGCACCCCGGCGACCGCGCCCGTCCAGATCACGCCGAGCACCACCGCGTCGGCCGGAGCGTCCAGGGCGAGCAGCGCGAACGGGGTGTAGGTGCCCGCGATGATCAGATAGATGTTGGCGTGGTCGAGCCGGTGGAGCACCTTCTCCGTGCGCGGGGAGAGCACCCCCCGGTGGTAGGTGGCCGAGATTCCGAAGAGCAGGCCGGAGGTGATCGCGTAGACCGCGGCGGCGATCCTCGCCTGCGGAGTGGGCCCCAGCGCCACCAGGACGAATCCCGCGACGAGCGCCACGGGGAGCGCCCCGGCGTGCAACCAGCCGCGGAGGCGGGGCTTGACGGACTCGGCGAGCGTTTCTGCGACGGTCGTGGCCATAAACCTACGGTATCGTAACTTACGTCATCGTAGGTTGTGATCCTCCCTACACACCGCGATCGGAGACCGGCGTCTCCTCCGGCCGGGACCCGCCGCAGCGGAAACGGGGCATATGGTTTCTCTCCGGGTTCACGTCGCGGAAAAGAGGATCCAACTGATGGGCAGGCGGGAAGCACGGGAGCCGATGCCGGGACGGTATCCGGTGACCTTCGGCGAGGTGGACCTCCTGCAGGACCTCGACCGGCCCTCCGGCTGGGTGGTCTCCAAGGACGGCGTGCCGCAGTCGTACGTCGACCTCGACGACGCCACCTACCTCGACTTCGAGTACGTCCAGCTGATGGCCGACGTCGTCGACCTGCTCGCCGAGGGTCCGCTGGACGCGGTGCACGTGGGCGGTTGCGCCTGCACCCTGCCCCGCTACGTCGCGGCGACCCGTCCCGGGTCCCGGCAGATCGTCGCCGAGCCCGACGAGGGGCTCGTCCAGCTCGTCAGGGACCAGCTCCGGCTGAAGTCGGTGCCCCGGCTCAAGGTCAGGGTCCTCGACGGCCGCACCGCCACCGCCGGGCTCGGGGACGACTCGGCCGACCTGCTCGTGCTGGACGCCTTCAGCGGCGCCACGATGCCGATCGAGCTGGCCACCTCCGAGTACATGGGGGATGTCGCCCGCGTCCTGCGCGCCACCGGCACCGTGCTGATCAACGTCGCCGACGGCAAGGGGCTGGCCTTCACCCGCCGGGTTCTCGCCACCGTCCGCGAAACCTTCCCCCAGGTGGCACTGCTCGCCGAGCCGGGCATCCTGCGGGGCCGCCGCTTCGGCAACCTCATCGTCGCCGCCTCCCGGCTGCCGCTCCCCGTCTCCGAGCTGACCCGCAAGGCCGCGGGCGGCCTCACCCAGGCCCGCTGCGTGTACGGCGAGGACATCGTGAGGTTCATCGCCGGAGCCCGACCGCTGCACGACGGCGACGCCGTGGTCACCCCGGTGCCCCCGCCCGCGGTCTTCGGCTGACCTGCGACCGGCTCGTCGCCCCGATCTCGTCCGCCATGGAATAGTTGAAACATCAACTGAGTTATCGCCTGCGAACATCGCAGGAAGGAATCCACAATGCCGGCCGTGACCGTAGAGAACCCGTTGACCCTGCCCCGCCTGCCGCAGCCGCTGAACGCGGTCCGCGAGCGCCAGGTGCTGGCGATCACCACAGCCCCGAGCGGATTCGAGGGAGAGGGCTTCCCGGTCCGCAAGGCACTCGCGACGATCAAGCCCCAGTATCTCGACCCGTTCATCATGATGGACCAGATGGGCGAGGTCGACTACGCGCCGGGCGAGCCCAAGGGCACCCCCTGGCACCCGCACCGGGGCTTCGAGACCGTCACCTACATGATCGACGGCGTGATGGAACACGCCGACTCGCATGGCGGCGGCGGCACGATCTCCGACGGCGACACCCAGTGGATGACGGCCGGCGGCGGAATCCTGCACAAGGAGGCTCCCCCGGAGTGGCTGGTCGCCAAGGGCGGCCTGTTCCACGGAATCCAGCTCTGGGTCAACCTCCCCGGCAGGGAGAAGATGGTCGCGCCGAAGTACCAGGACATCGGCAGGACCAACGTCGTCCTGCTCAGCAGCCACGACGGCGGGGCACTGGTCCGCCTGATCGCGGGCGAGGTCGGCGAGTTCACCGGCCCCGGCTCCACCAGGACGCCGATCACCCTGCTGCACGCCTCGCTGAGCCCCGGCTCCCGGCTGACGCTCCCCTGGCGCAAGGATTTCAACGCGCTCGCGTACGTCCTGTCGGGTCACGGCACCGCGGGCGGCGACCGGCAGCCGATCGAGTCGGGCCAGCTGGCCGTCTTCGACGGCTTCGGCGGCCTTCCGGGGCTGGGCACCGACGGCGAGACCATCACGCTGTCGGCGGCCGGCAACCAGGAGAGCCGGAGTCCCAACATGGAGGTCATCGTGCTCGGCGGGCGCCCGATCGGCGAGCCGGTCGCGCACTACGGGCCGTTCGTGATGAACACCCAGGCGGAGCTCGCCAAGGCGTTCGAGGACTACCAGGCGGGCCGCCTCGGCACCATCCCCGCGGGCCACGCCTGACGCCCGGGGTGTGTTCCGTGGATCTTCGCCGTAGCGAGGTTCCACGGAACGCACCCTAGGACGGGATGAGGGTGATGCAGGCGACGCGGGGGCCGGCGTTGCCGGCCTCGGCGCCGGCGGTGCGGGTCGGCTCGGCGTGGATCACCAACGATCTGGGCAACCGGCCCGCGACGAACGCCCAGTCCCGGGTGGTGGTGGCGGTGGCCTCCCCCCGGGCATCGGTGGTGAAGTCGAGCCAGACCTCGTTCTGGGCACTGGCGTGGGCGTGGGCGTGCCGGTAGTGCGGCCCGGCGTCCTCGGGCTTGAAACCACACGGGTTGACGTGCAGGTGCGCCCCGTAGGTGCGTCCCGGCAGCATGCCGGTGACGGTGATCGTGGAGGTGGCGAGCACCGCCCCCGACTCCGCGGTGACCCGGGCCGTGGCTCCCGGCGGCACCAGCGTGGTGTCGTAGGCGATGACGGAGGCACGAGCTTCGGGAGCGGAGAACACCCCGCCTCCGGTAAGGCGGATCCCCGCGGCGCTTGAGGCGACGGCCGGGCCATGCCCCGCGGGATGGGTGTCGGCGGCCCGCTCACCACAGCCGGCGCAGAGCAGGGCGACGGCGAGAACTCCCAGGATGCGCATCCATGATCTCCTTGGCGGGCCGGAACAGTGCAGCGCCCACCATAACGAGTAATCGTGTGATCACACTGGGTATTGACCACTTCCGGTCGCCGCCTTCGCTCCCGGCCGGGAACGAAGGCGGCGACCGGAATCCGGCCCTCGCGGGGGTGTTCAGGCGTTGGCGGCGGCTATCTCGTCGATGCGGGCGGCCAGGGTGAAGTCCATCTCGGTCAGCCCGCCGGCGTCGTGCGTGCTGAGCGCGAGATGGAGGGTGCGCCAGCGGATGTCGATGTCGGGGTGATGGTTGAGCTTCTCGGCCTCGACCGCGATCTCGTCCACGATGCGGATCGCGGTCGGGAAGTCGGCAGCGATGATCTTCCGGCGGATCTCGTCTCCCTCGCGCCGCCATTCGGGCAGGCCGGTGAGCCGGTCGTCCACCGCGGAGTCGTCAAGCAGGTTCATCCTCCCAGGAGATCACGTCCCCGGCGAGGACACCAAGCCTGGGCAGGCTTCCGGCGCGCCGGGCCATGGCCATGATGCCCTGGGCCATGGCGGTGGCGTGGCTGGCCCCTTCCAGGAGGGGCTCCAGCTCGGACAGCAGATCGGGAAGCCGGGACAGGCTCCAGTCGTGCCAGCCGGACAGCCGGGTGCCACCGCTGTCGGGATCCTCGGCGCGGTAGGCGGCCAGGATCGGGCACTCCCGGTGAATGCGGAGCAGCCATCTCTCGATGTCGGCGTTGAGCGCGGCTATCCGGGAAGGCGCGGCGTACAGCCAGCCGTCCTCGCCGATCCGGTCGGACTCGCCGCCGAGGGCGGGGTAGGAGCGGGCCACCGTGCCGTGCAGGAAGAGGCCGCTGGCCACCATGAGCTGGCGCCCCTCGCACCAGTCGAGCGCCCCGCGCAGGGGTGCCGGGACGGTGTCGACGATGACCGCGCGCTGGGAGGCCGTGGGCTGCCGGGCGAAGCGAACGTGCACCTCGGCCCACATGTAATAACTCGCCTCCCCCGCTCCGAAGAAGGGGAAGGGGAAGTCCTGGTCGGGGTGGGCCATGGGTCGGGTTTCTCCGTGGAGAGGGGACAGGAGTCGTTCCGAATATGAACGACTCCTGACACCTGCCTCGGGATTACTCGCCGGAGCCGGTAGTTTGACCGGATCCGGTCATTTGACCGCGCCAGAGGTGAGACCCGACTGGATCTGGCGCTGGAAGATGATGTAGACGATCATGACCGGGATGATGGCCATGCTCAGCGCGGCGAACAGGCCGGGCCAGTCGGCCTCGTAACCGGCACTGGTGGAGATGTTGGCGACGCCCTGGGTGATCAGCCACTTGTTCTCGACGTTGCCCGACAGCAGCACGATCGGCAGGAGGTACTGGTTCCACTGGCCCAGGATGTTGAAGATTGTGATGCTGATCAGCCCCGGCCTGGCCATCGGCACCATGATCTGGAAGAACGTCCGGGTGTGCGAGCAGCCGTCCATCATCGCCGCCTCGGCCACCGAGGTCGGCAGTGTCTTGAAGAACGCCGACAGGAAGAAGACGGTGAACGGCAGCGAGTAGGCGATGTAGACCAGGATCACGCCGAGATGGGTGTCGATCAGGCCCAGGTTCTTCACCACGAAGAAGAGCGGGACCAGCGCGAGGAAGACCGGGAACGTCATCCCCGACACGAACAGGAAGTAGATCGCCCGGTTGCCGGGGAAGCTGTAGCGCGCCAGCACGTACGCGGCCATCGAGCCGAGCAGCATGGTGCCGGCCGTGCTGCACGCCACCACGAAGACGGTGTTCAGCATGTACTGCCCGATGTGCGCCTTCGCCCATGCCCGGCCCCAGGCCTCCCAGCCGAAGGAGGAGGGCAGCGTGATGGCGTCCCCGAAGATCTCGGCGTTGGTCTTGAAGGAGGCCAGGAAGGTCCAGAGGATCGGGCCGACGATCAGGATCGCCCAGACCAGCAGCGCGAGGTGGGAGAGCACCCCGAAGGGGCCCAGCGAGTTCCTGGTTCGCCTGGCACGCGCGGGGGCTGCGGGGCGGGAGGCGGCGGGCTTGCGAGCCGTGTCCGTGGCCATCAGAACTCGATCCTCTCGCGCCGGGTCACGCGCAGGGTGAGGGCGGCGAACGTGATGGTCATGAAGAACAGCGCCACGCCCATCGCCGACGCGTAGCCGAACTTGGAGAAGTTGAACGCCGTGCGCCAGATCTCCATCGGGAGCACCGTCGTGGCGTTGTCGGGCCCGCCACGGTCGACCGAGAGGACCTGCACCAGGGCGAAGGCGTCGAAGGCGGCGATGCCGAGATAGACCCAGGCGACCTGCATGGTGTCCCAGAGCAGCGGGATCGTGATCCTGAAGAACAGGGTGAACCTGCCCGCGCCGTCGAGGGCGGCGGCCTCGAACACGTCCTTGGGGATGGAGGACATGCCCGCCGAGAACAGCACCACGTAGAAGCCGACGGCCTGCCAGACCATCACGCCGATGATGGCCAGCAGGGCGATGTCGGGATCGATGAGCCAGCCGACCGGCTCGATGCCGACCTTGCCGAGCAGGCTGTTGATCACGCCGGTCCCGTCCGGGCGATAGATCGCCTGGAAGAGCACGCCGACGATGGCGACCGCCAGGACCTGGGGCATGAAGAAGATCACCCGGTAGACCTTCGAGCCCCAGATCCCGGTCATCCGACCGCCCCGCTGCCCCCCGCTCAGGTTGAGCAGGAAGGAGAAGAACAGCGCGATCGCGATGGTGACCAGCGGCATGACAAGCAGCAGAACACCGTGGTGACGCACCGCAGCCCAGAAGACCTCGTCGTCGAGGAGCCTGCTGAAGTTCTCCAGGCCGATGAACTGAGGGTTCGCCGAGATGCCCTTCCAGTTGGTCACCGCGATGTAGAAAGCCTGGATGTACGGGCTGACCACGAAGACCACGTAGAGGAGCACCGGCGCGGCGAGAAAGCCGACGATGAACGGATACCTGCCGTGCCGCATCGGGGGCTACACCGTCCGGTTCTGCTTGGTGATGGACGAGTCGGCCTTGGTCTTGTCGGCTGCCTTCTGCATCTTCTCGCAGAACTCGTCGGCGGAGATGCGGCCGAACATCAGCGCGTTGGTCTGCTTGCGCAGCTCGGTCTCGAACTCCTTGTACCAGTTCTCGAAGCTGCTGAAGGTGACGATGTTCTGGCCTGCGGCGGTCTGCGCGGCGCTGAGGCTGGCGTTGCCCGGCGACAGCTCCAGGCCGTCGGCGGCGCCGGTCACCACGGTGATGTTGCCCGACTTCTCGGTGAAGCCCCTCGCGCCCTCCTTGGAGAGCATGATGCGCAGGTACTCCAGGCCGCCCTTGGGGTTCTTGGCCTTGGCCGGGACGATGTACGCCTCGCCGGCGGCGGCGCGGATGGCCTCGAACGGCATCTTGTCGGCCGCGGTGACGCTGGGGGTGGGCGACAGCGCGTACTTGAAGCCTTCGGGGGTCTGCTCCTTCTGCTCGTTCTCCAGCCAGGAACCGGAGGGGTAGAGGGCGACCTTGCCCTGGTTCTGGCGGAGCTGCACCTCGGTGTGGATCAGGCCCTCGAAGGACTTGTCCATGTACTTGGCGATCTCGGCCCAGGCGGCGGCGGACTGCTTCATGGCGTCGCGCTGCCACACCCCGTCGACGAGGTTGTCGACGTCGAGCAGGATCTGGTTGCCCTCGATCTTCGCGGCGGAGATGAGGATCATCCAGTACGCGTAGTAGGCGGCGTTCTTGCCCGCGTACGCGAACGGGGTGATCCCGGCGGCCTTGGCCTTCTCGGCGAAGGCCTTGAACTCCTCGAAGGTCTTCGGCGGGGTCCAGCCGTTCTTCTCGAACAGCGCGGAGTCGTACCAGAGGCCGTACGCGGAGAAGACGTAGTTCATCAGGTACGGCTTGCCGTTGATGAGGCCCGACTCCACGGTGCCCGGCGCGACCAGGTCACGGACCTTCTTGCTCGGGTCGTCGATCGAGGGGGCGTCCCACAGCTCGGTGAGTTCGAGGAGCTGGCCCTCCTGCTGCAGGGCGCCGTTGTCCATCAGGTCGGTGCCGGAGTTGGCGATCACGTCGGGAACGTCGCCGCCGGCGAACCGCGGCTGCAGGGTCTGTGCGATCTGCTGGGTGGCGACGTGCTTGACCTGCGCCTGGGCGAACGCCTTCTTGTACAGCGGCTCGTGCACCTCGGTGGCGTAACTGTCACCGAGACCGCCCTTGAAGATGACGACCTCAAGCGGCGCGTCGGCGGCGACGCCGAACGGATTCGCCGCGGAGATCGCGCCACCCGCGGAGGGGGCCGCGGAGGTGCTGGCCGCCGGAGCCGCGCCACCGGTGGCGCAGGCGCTGAGCAGCCCGGCGCCCGGGCCGACGATCAGAGCGCTCATGCCGATCCGGCGGAGCAGCTGCCGCCGGGTGATGTCTCCGGGCGTACCGGCCGAGTTTGACATGCAACCCTCCTGAACGGGGGATCAATTAGGAAAGTTTCCTAAACGTTTGCCCGAAGGTACGTATCCGCGGAGTCCAGCGTCAAGACTTCCCGGCCGGTCTAGACCGAGCCGTGATGTCCTCGCGACCTATCCGCTAGCTACCAAACGCCAAGGAGGTGCAATTGAATGACAGAACGGCACACAGTGCCCGATATTTCCCTGGAACCATTGACGCGGACATCACCAGGGAGATAAAGGAACCGTGCTCACCGGCAGCCGAGGGACGAAAACCGGTCTAGACCAGATAATGGGGGTTTGCCGCCCGGTACCGCAAGCCCCTACTTTTGACGGCATGTTGCTGGCCGAGCAGCGCCGCCTGCTGTGTGAGTACGGCCGCCGGGCCGCCACGACCGGACTGGTCGTCGGAACCGCGGGAAATCTCAGCGTGCGCGCGGGCGAACTCGTCGCCGTGACGCCCAGCGGCGTCTCCCTCGACCGGCTGGAACCCGAGTCCTGCCCGATCGTCGACGTCGAGGGCCGTCTCGTCGAGGGCGACCTGCGGCCGTCCTCGGAGACCCCCATGCACCTGGCGGTCTATACGACCACCGATGCGGGCGCGATCGTGCACACCCACTCCGTCTTCGGCACCGTGGTCGCCACGACCATGAGCGAGCTGCCGCCCATCCACTACAACACCCTGCTGCTCGGCGGGACCGTCCGCGTCGCCGAGTACGCCACCTACGGCACGCCCGAGCTCGCCGCCTCCGTCCGGGCCGCGCTGACGGACCGGCGCGCGGCGCTGCTGGCCAACCACGGCGGGGTCACGATCGGCGACGACCTGGACTCCGCCTTCGAGGCGACCAGGCTGCTGGAGTGGCTCTGTGAGGTCTACGTGCGGGCCAAGGCAGTCGGTGAGCCACGCGTGCTCACCGAGGAACAGCTCGCCGCGGTGGTCCGGCGCGCCTTCGAGCCGCCCACGTTCCCCCGCCGCGAGCACTGATCGCGACACGACCGCCCTTTGCCGGTACGCCCTCGTCGCGAGGACCCAGCGCGACGCGACCCCCGCCCCGTACGCCCCCTTCGCGAGGACTGACCCGATGCCTCTCCAGCTCACCGGCGCCCCGAGCGATCCGGACCTCATCCGCCTGCCCTGGGACGTCCCGCTGGAGGACTGGCCCGAGCATCGCCTGGTCTCCCTGCCCCGCGGCATCTCCCGGCACGTGGTGCGCTTCACCCGCCTGGCGGGCAGGGTCTATGCGATCAAGGAGATCAGCGAGTACTACGCCAAGCGCGAGTACCGCCTGCTGTGGGACCTGAGCCGGATGGACACCCCGTCGGTCGAGCCGGTGGCCGTGGTCACCGGACGGACCGACGCCGCCGGTGAGCCGCTCGACTCGGCGCTCATCACCCAGCACCTGCAGTTCTCCCTGCCCTATCGGGCGGTCATGTCCGGAACGGTCCGCCCCGAGACGCTCAACCGGCTGCTCGACGCCCTGGCCGTGCTGCTGGTACGGCTGCACCTCAGCGGCTTCTACTGGGGCGACTGCTCGCTGTCGAACGTCCTGTTCCGCCGGGACGCGGGCTCCTTCGCCGCCTACCTCGTCGACGCCGAGACCGGTGAGCTGCATCCCATGATCAGCGAGGGCCAGCGACTGTACGACATCGAGGTGGCGCACACCAACATCTTCGGCGAGATGCTCGACCTGGAGGCGGGCGGGTTGCTGCACTCCTCCATCGACCCCGAGCAGGTCGCCGACTCCATCTGCGAGCGCTACCACCGCCTCTGGGGCGAGCTCACCTCCGACGACATCATCGACGAGGTCGACTGGCACATGGTCGACCAGCGAATCCGCCGGCTGAACTCGCTGGGCTTCGACGTCGCCGAGATGATGGTCCGCCGCAAGGCCGGCACCGGGCGGCTGATCGTCCGCCCCAAGGTGGTGGACGCCGGGCACCACCAGCGCAGGCTGCTGCGGCTCACCGGCCTGGACGTGGAGGAGAACCAGGCCAGGCGGCTCCTCAACGACCTCGACTGCTTCCGCGTGTCGTACGGCCTGCGCCACGAGGACGAGGCGATCGTGGCCCACCGCTGGCTGGCCGAGGTCTTCCAGCCCACGGTGGAGGCCGTCCCGCAGAACCTGCGCGGCAAGCTGGAGCCCGCCCAGTTCTTCCACGAGGTGCTCGACCACCGCTGGTTCATGTCGGAGGAGGCCGGGAACGACGTCGGCCTGCCCAGCGCGGTGAATTCCTATGTGAAGAACATTCTTGTTTTCAAGCCGGACGAAAAGGCGATTATCACCGACCAGCCAACGGGTTGATTTCCACCCGGGGTGTATATCTTCCTACTCGGTTGGTGAATCCTACGCTTTTTCCTATCAAGAACCTGGCTGGAAAGGACGAATCCCGAGAGCTTTCCCTACGCTGACCGGGCGACGCCTGAAGTCGCCGGCAAGGGAGAGCACGTGCTCGGAATCGAAGACTGCCTCACTGAGGTAATGGCCATCCCCGGCGCCCTGGACGCGATCCTCATCGATCAGACCAGCGGGACGGTCGTGGCGACCGGTGGCGCGAGCCGCCACGGTGACGTGGAGCGATCGGCCGCGGGACTGAGCGAGACCCTGCGCGCGACGCTGGACGGACTCGCCGTCACCGCACCGGGCGGCGCGGTCCGGATCGACGACATGATCATAACCACGGACGGCGGCCACCATTTGCTACGGCCGTTGGAAACGCTTTTCGACGGCCCCCTGGTGATTTATGTCAGGCTCGACCTTGAACGGTCGAACCTGGCACTGGCCCGCCACCGCCTCCAGGCCCTTTCCGGCCGCCTGATATCGACGTGAAGCCGTGCCGAGCGTCGAGATCATCCTCAGCGGGCTCGCCAGTGATCGCGCCACCGGCTCGCTCCGCCTCGGCAAGGCGGGCGCCATCTATCTCACCGACGGCCGCGTGACCTACGCCGAGAGCGCGGCGGCCCCCCGGCTGGAGGACCTGCTGGCGGCCTGCCGCGGGATCTCCGCCCACGCCGTACGACAGGCCAGGCAGGCCGCGACCGAGGATCTGCGGGGCGGCGAGCCGCCGGTCGCCGCCCCGCAGATCCTCGGAGGCGACCGGCTCCTCGCCCAGGGGCTGCTCACCAGGGGCGAGCTGGAATTCTGCGTGCTGAGCACGGTGCTCGACGCCAGCTACTTCCTGCTGGAGTCGACCGGGCACCGGCCCAGGTTCCGGCGGGGAGAGCGGCACTGGCTCGGACCGCAGTGGTACTTCGACGCGGCCGGCCTGCTCCGGGAGTGCAAGCGGAGGAAGGCTCAGTTGGAACAGACCTGGCCGTCCGCGGAGCTGGACACGCTCCCGGTCATCCCGCGAAGGCGCATCGCCGCCCAGCGGGTGGTGTTGAGCTCGCTGCAGTGGGAGGTACTGGTCGGCGCCGACTCCACGGCGACCCCGGCCGACCTGGCACGCAGGCTGGGCCGCCCGGCGTACTCGGTGCTGCTCGCCGTACGGCAGCTCGCCTCCCGTGGGCTGCTGCGCGTCCCGGAACCCGACGCGGCCGCCGCACCCGCCGCGCAGGACCCGCTGCCGAGACGGACGAGGGGGGCCTCGGAGATCCCGGCAGCCGGAACGGGCTCCCTCGCGACGCCCGCGTCGCTCCCCGGAGCCACCGGGGACCCGACCGACGTCAACCTGCTCATCCGGCTCAGGAACGCATTGGAGGCACTGACTTGAGCCTGGTTCGATGCCGCCGATAAGGCTGCGGACGCTGAAGCTGATCGGAAGGAGGGTGCCGGTGGAACTGCGTGAGGAGATACGCCAGGAGATGGCGCTGCTGCGAGAGCGCATCCCGGACGTGGACGGGAGCGTCGTGTGCAGCGTCGACGGCCTGACCCTGGCCAGCGATCTGGGCCGTGACATCGCCGCCGAGCAGACCGGCGCGCTCTCCTCCGCGCTCCTGGCCCTCAGCCGCCGGATGACCGACATGGCCGGCAAGGGCACCTTCGAGGAGACGCTGATCTCCGGCACCAACGGCTACACGGCCTGCTACGCCGCCGGACCCAAGATCGTCCTCACAGTCCTGGCACGCCCGGGGACCAATCTCGGGCTGCTCCGGCTGGAGGGCCGCAAGACGGCGGCCAGGTTGGCCGCCATCACCTCGCGTATCTCGATAACCCAGTGATCGGAGACAGAAATGGGCAACATGGACATCTCTCTCAAGGAGATGATGGCGATCGACGGTGCCATCGGCGCGGTCATCGTCGACTACAACAGCGGGATGGCGCTGGGCGCGCTCGGCGGCTCCAAGGATCTCGACCTCCAGGTGGCGGCCGCGGGCAACACCGAGGTCGTCAAGGCCAAGATGCGGACCATGGAGTCGCTCGGCCTCAAGGACGGCATCGAGGACATCCTCATCACGCTCGGCACGCAGTACCACGTGATCCGCCCGCTCTCCGGCCGGAGCGGCAAAGGCCTGTTCATCTACATGGCCCTCGACCGGAACCGGGCCAACCTCGCGCTCGCGCGGCACATCCTGCGCGGCATCGAGGAGAAACTCGAGATCTGATCCTGCCGAGGCCCGTGCCCTTGCGGAAGGGCACGGGCCTCGACAGGAGCTCACCGCCCGGACGTCACCGGGACGGTGAGCTCATCGATCGCGTCGGTGCGGGGTGGGCCGGAGATCGCGCCGGACCTCAACTCTCCTCAGCGACCGCCCTGCGGCGGAGACGGCCGGCGACCAGGTAGGTGCCGCCGCCCGCGGCGAGCACTCCCGCCAGGGCCAGGGAGGCGGCCGTGGAGGGACCGGTCGAGGTCTCGGCCGCCACCGGGGCGGTGGCGCCCAGGTCCCGGACCTCCTGCTCGGCGGCCCCGGCGGCGCCGGACAGGGCGAGCGGCTTGGCGGCGATGATCGCCTCGGGCGCGGTGAGGGGCTCGGACATGATCTTGGGCTTGGCGAACGTCTGGATCGCCTGCTGGGTCTTCACGGACTTCTTGGACTGCTCGGCCTTGACCAGGGCCGTCTGCGGGGGCTTCGCCGGGTTCGCGTCCCGGTAACGCCAGGCACCGGTGGAGAACGCCACGGGGTGGTTCTTCTTGCCCACGCCGTCCCCCCACTTGGTGACCACGTACTTGACGTCGATGTGGCCCATGCCGCCGTTGCCGTCCACGCCGAGCGTGGCGGGGTTGAACCGGCCGCCGGTCAGGTCGGCGAAGGTCTTGGCGTCGAGGTCGATCATGACGCCCGAATTGGAGGGCACGCCGGGACCGCGGTCACCGACGAAGAACTTGGCCTTCTTGCCCTTGTAGACGACGTAGCCCTCGGTGAACAGGGGCCAGCTCGGGCTGGCGATCATGCCCTTCTGCATCGGCTTGCCACTGGCCGGCAGACCGGTGTCGCCGGCCCTGCCCGAGGAGTCGTCCCAGAAGTAGGAGGCCCTGGTCGAGCCCTGGAGGAGCACGACCCCGTTGGCGACCGGCTCGGTGTCCGCTCCGGGGGAGGCGACGGAGGCGGGGGCGGCGGCCGCGGGGGAGGCGGGCAGCGCGGAGACGACGCCGCCGGAGACGAGCAGGCCGGCACCGACGAGGGCGGCGGTGGCGAGGCGGTTCTTGTACGGGAGGCTCTTGGGCAGGCCGTTCTCGGGCAGGCCGAAAGGAAGACGCATGAAGAATGGGCTCTTTCGCGAGGGAACGGGACAACCAGCTGCGACACACGGCAAGAGGTGCACTGGCGGGGACGCGCTCTTCGGAAAAGTGGCGTGGCGAGATCAGCGGGTCGTCACGCGGAGCACGGTCCAGACGCCGCGATCAGGCGCGGCGAAGGAAAGGACGAGGTTCAGGTGGTCGGCACGGGCAGGGCGGGCACCGACGTGGTGACGCGGTGATCCATGAGGGGGATCTCCTCTCCAGCTCGTCTACCGGGTTAGCTGACGGGTTCGGGCGGTGGAGTTGCCCTACCGCCGCACGTTCGCAGCGGATTCACCCCAGGAAAGTGGTTCCCCGGTTCCCTGGCCCCTGGGGGCCGATGGGATTCGACGTCGGCCGGCCGCTCCCTCTTGTGAAGGGCAGGTCGCCAACCGATATCCGTGGACACTACCCGCCGAAATCGGACAAAGCAAAGCAAATGCCATGAAAACCCCAGAAGATCTACCTGCAAGCTTCAAGAAAGCCCCACTGGAGACCCCGTCCCACCAACAGCCGCCCTACCAGCGAGAACGTCTTGCCGATCCCGGGTTTCGCCCCCGGAGCCCCGCATCCGAGACCTTTCCGCCCCCGCGGGGAGCCCGGTCGCCCGAGGGTCGTCCGCACTCGAAGCCCTTTCACGCCCGGAGAGACAGTGGACCACCGCCAAAGACGCGCATCGCCGGAAGCCGCGCCTCCGGGGGCGAGCTCAGTCCCACCAGAACGACCAGGCGTTCCTGCCCTTGATCTGCTCGGCGTAGTCGACGAGGGTCCCCGCGCCCTGGATGATGCTGTCCGGGCAGAACGTCCAGTGCTCCGCGGCGACGTGCAGGGCGTGCTCCGAGGTCGTCGGGGGCGCGGCGACGCTGAGGTCGAGGGTGTTGAACCCCATCCCGACCAGCCGCACCCCGAACCTGTCCTCCCAGCTCCGCACCACCGCCGCGAGCGGGACCATCCACTCGTTGTGGTTCAGGGCGCCCTGCCAGCCCATCACGGCGAGGGCGTCGGCCCCGCGCTCGACCGCGACGAGCCCGAGCGGGGTCCGGCGCTCGGCCACCAGGCCGGCGTACCAGTCGGCGACCACGCCGGGATCGGCGGCGAGCCTTCCCGCCGGGGCCGGACCAGGACATTCGACTCCGAAGGGGTCGAGGATTTCGAGCTGGTCGACGTGCGCCTTGGCGATCCAGTCGGACCAGACCTCGGCCATGAAGGCGGCCGCGTGGTAGTTGTCGATCTCGACGGCGGTGTCCGGGGCGATCTGACCGGCCGACCAGGGCTGCACCGAGTCCTCCAGCAGCACCGGCCACAGGCCGGAGTGCTCGTGCTGCGCCCGCAGCCGTGCCCAGTACTCGCCGGAGACCGCCACCTCGCTGAGCCAGAACGCCGGACGGCGACGAAAGGAGAGCTGAGCGTAACCGGGGTCGGGCCACACCACGTCACCCGGTGGCAGGTCCACCGAGAGCCTCCGGCCCTCTCCCCCGCTGCTCCCGTCGGCCCCGTCAGCGAACAACTGGCCCAGAACTGGCGGAAGCCTCCCACCCTCGCAATCGCTCATTCCTACCGATCCGATCCTGACCACGGACCAATTTTGGCCTGTCAACCATCCCGAGGGACAGTTCTGCCCTGGTCCAGGCAAAAATTATCGGTACGGGAGAGAACGGAGCCTGGCGGGTCTCACCCCTTCTTCACTCCGCGCACGTCGCGCCACACGACGGCCCGGGAAACCGGACCCGGCCGGTCTCTCTCCTTTTCCGCTCCGCGAACGTCGTGCCGCACAGTGGCCATCGGGGACCGTACTCGCCTATTTTGCCGTTGATCACCACTATGGGGACACGCCGGTCGACCGGGCCTCCACCCGCTGATCGGTCGAGCCGGGCACGGCCCGCCCACCGACCTACCGAGGAGACGTTTTCCGATGACCGACCTGGTAACGCTCGGCGAGAGCATGGCGCTGTTCAGCGCGCGGCGCACCGGCCCGCTCAGGCACGCCCGCGACTTCGGGCTCGGCGTGGGTGGCGCGGAGTCCAACGTGGCCATCGGCGTCTGCCGCCTCGGCGGGCGCGCGGCCTGGATCGGCAGGGTGGGCGCCGACGAGTTCGGGGAACTGCTCCGCTCGACGCTGGCCGGCGAGGGCGTCGACGTGCGGGGGATGCTGGTCGACCCCGAGGCGCCCACCGGCCTGATGATCAAGAGCAGGCGTACGTCCGAGGTGGTCGACGTGCGCTACTACCGCTCGGCGAGCGCCGGGTCCCGGCTCCGCCCCGCCGACCTGGACGTCTCGCTGATCCGCTCGGCACGCGTGCTGCACGTCACCGGCATCACCCTCGCGCTGTCGGCGTCGGCCGCCGAGGCGGTGCGGGCCGCGATCGCCGAGGCCCGCGACGCGGGCGCGACCGTGTCGATGGACATCAACTACCGCCGTGCCCTGTGGACACCCGCCGAGGCGTCCGCCGCGCTGCGCGAGACCGTCGCCGCCGTGGACGTCCTGTTCGCCACCGAGGCCGAGGCCAGGTTGATCGTCGAGGGCGACGACCCGCTCGCCCTGGCCCGCACCCTGTCGGACCTCGGCCCGCGCCACGTCCTCATCAAACGCGGCGCCCTCGGCGCGATCGAGCTCTCCGACGGCACCGTACGGCACGCGGAGCCCCACCGGGTCGCCGAGCTCGACCCGGTGGGCGCCGGGGACGCCTTCGCCGCCGGCTGGATCGCCGAGACCCTCGCCGGGGCCACCTCCGAGCGGCGCCTCGCCACCGCCTCGGCCGCCGGGGCCTTCGCGGTGACCGCCGACGGCGACTGGGAGAGCCTCCCCCGCCGTGCCGACCTCGACCTGCTCCGCCCGTCCGACGGGGTCAGCCGCTGATCGAGAACGACGCCGTCCGGCTGTCACTGCGCGGAGAGCAGGTCGCGCAGGGCGCGGCACTCGCGGATGACCTGGGTGGAACCCTTGCGCCCGGCGACCGCCGTGACCTCGGGGATCTCGCCGGTCGCCTTCGCCCGCCGGGCCACCCGCCGGGCGAAGGCCAGGAAACCGACCAGTTCCTTGGAGGGCCGCCCGCCCGAGACGGCCAGCAGACCGGGCAGGGCGGCGGCGATCATGGCCCACGCCTCGCGGTGGGTGCCCACGCAGACCGCGTCCTCCATGATCGTCCGGAACCTGAAGATCGAGAGCCAGGCCCGGCGTATCCGCTCCCCGAACTCCGTGCCCATCCGGGTGGCGGGCAGGTCACCGGTGGCCAGGAGGTACTGCACGGCCCGGCGCCGGTACACCGACATGCTCAGGGCGAGCCGTTCCACCAGCAGCAGGGCGGTCGCCTGCCCGACCGGTCCCCGCGCGCACGCGAGGTCGGTGAGCCGCGGCCCGTCGACGAGGCCACCGGTCCAGTCGCTGCGGAACCTGAGCGGGACCATGTGCGCGGCGATCACCTCGCGGTGGGACGGCATGACCCCCGGCCACCAGCCGATCAACCTGCCGTGATGGCCGCGTCCCTCCTCCAGGAACCGGGGCGGCGAGACCAGGAGTCCGGCGATCAGCGACGCCGCGGCACGGACCGTCCGCTCACCGGCCGACGTTCCCGCCTCCTCGTCCGCGCGGTCGCTCGGGGTGATGTCACTCGGCGCGCTGTCGGTCATCGTGCTGCCGGTCACCGTGCTGTCGCTCGGCGTGATGGAGGCCACCGCCAGGGTCTGCCATGCTTCAAGAGCCCCCTGCGGCTCGCGCTCGTCGAGCCAGTGCCCGGCCGGATCCTCCTCGAGCCCCCAGTCCGGCTTCGCACTGGGAGAGCAGAACCGGCGGACGGTCACCACCGGATCGGGCAACCCGTTCCCCGCCAGCCAGCGGGCGGCCTCGCGCCCGGCCGCCGAGGTCAGCGCGGCGGCCCGCGTCACCGCGACGGGATCGGCCTCCCTGGGCAGCCGGAGCAGCGCCTGCGCCAGATCGGCCGGAAGCGGTTCCACACCCGTCCGCTCCAGTTCCTCGATCCTGGCGACCAGCTCCACCGGGTCGAGGTGGCCGGTGGAGAGGGTGGGCGTGGCCAGCAGCAGCGGCGGCAGGACGCCCTCCTTGAGAGCGTCGAGGATCTCCGCGTGGCGGCGCAGCACGAGCCACTCCGGCGCGCAGACCTCATCCCGGCCGGGAAGCCTCGCCCACAGTGACTCCGACAGTGACTCTGACAGTGACTCCGACGGCGACTCCGGCCGCAGGTCGGTGGGGAGGCCGGCCCCGGCCCCGGGCTCCGGGAGCTCCGCGCCGGGATCGACGAACTCCGCCACGATCGCGGCGCCCCAGCACTCGGGACTCGTCCAGTCGCCTTGCGTCGGCGGCCTCTCGGAACGTGCCGCCAGCGCGTCCCGGAGCCCAGTGGGATCTCCGGCGGCGAGGCGGACGAACCCTCCGAGGAATCCCTCGGCCTCGGCCCAGTCCTTCTTCCCGAACAGGGCGGCCACCTGCCGGGGCGTCCGCGGCACCGGGAACACCGTGGCGGGCGGCGGTTCGGGGATCTCGGCGGGGACGAAGGGCTCCTCCGGCTCCGGCTCGGGCTCGGGTTCCTCCTGGAGATCTCCGCCGAAGACCGCGACCAACCTGTTGGACAGGCCGGCCGGAAGCTGCCCGGAGGCGTCCCGTACGGTCTCGGCACCGAGCGGGCCGAAGGCCGCCGCGTGCCCGACCAGCAGGCGCACGGCCCGCTCCTGGACGGCGGGCGCCTCGTGGCCGAGCGCCAACGCCAGAGCCGGCGACAGTTCGTCGGCCCGTTCCGGCTCCCGCTGGAGGAGCCGGTCCAGCCAGGCCAGCCCGGCCTTGACCAGCCCGCTCTCCGCGCGGAACAGCAGGCCGGACAGGGCCTCGCTCACGTCGTCGGGGTCGAGGCCGGCCGCGTTGTCCCCGGAGAGGGAGTCCAGGTGACGCAGGTGCCTGAACGACAGTTCGGCCACCGGCCCCGGCGCCGTCGGCAGCAGCCGCAGGTAGTCACCGGCGCGGGAGGCCACCTCGGCGGGAGACGGTTCGAGCAGCTCGTGCAGGCGGGCGAAGAACCGCAGGTCGGTCGCGCCGCCCCCGCGCAGGAACCGGCCCACGCAGCCCTTCAGCAACGCCTCCCGGCTCACCCTTCCCTCGGCGGCCAGGGTGCGCAGCGCGCCCAGCCACGACTCGGCCGCGAGCGGGTCGGCCCGCTCCTCGCGCAGCGCGCGGCCCACCCCCTGCGCCTGGAAGAGCCTGGGCAGCAGCACGTCGAGCAGCGGGTCCTCGCGCAGCCGCTCCGCGGTCGGCGGTGTGCCGACCCAGGCGAGCACGAGCGGGTCGTGCTCGGGCGGCGTGGCGCCGGTGCGGCCCAGCAGTGCCAGGGTGAGCGGCAGGTTCCGGTCGCGGGGATCGCCCTCCCAGCCTCCGCGCCGGACACGCACCCGGAGCGCGAGCCGTACGGCGAGATCGGCCTGCCACTCGGCAGGGCGGGTGGCGACCGCCTGGAGCACCGGCTCGACGAGGTCGGCGGAGCGATGGCGGCGTTCGAAGTCGCGCCGGTTGAGCCAGGCGACCACGGCCGCCGCACCGGGGAGCGTGCCCGCCCCCGCGACCCGCATCGGGTCGATCCAGGCATCGCCATCGAACGGGGGCGGAAACGCTCTGTAGTACTCCCGATTGTTCTTGGGCCCCTCCCAGGTGCCCTCCATGTCGCCGCCCCAGCCGAGGGTCTCCGCCCACCGCCGGTGGATCTCATGCTCGGGCACCCCGCGTTCGCGGGCGAACCGCTTGTACGCCTCCCCCCGGGCCAGGCGGATCCGGTCGTACTCCTCCCCGCGCTCACTCAGCCGCCGTTCCACCTCCCTGCGGGCCTCCTGGATGTGACCCGGTAGTTCCCGGGCCACCTCCCTCCGCCCGGCGTCGTCGAGGTCGGCGACCCTGGCCGCGACCTTGAAGGCATCACCGGTGCCGATGAGGTCGCGGACTTCTTCCCACACGGTCATGACGGCATCTCCCGAGAACCGGTCCGGATCGCCCGGACGCAAACGTGCGGCGCCTTCGCCATGAGGGACACTAGGCAGCGGCCCGGACAGTAACGGGCCGTTGGAGCCCCGGCGAGCAGAAGATCAACCGCTGGGCGGACACCGTCTCCCCCCGGAGGCGGACACGCCCTGGGCGGAGGGGGTACCCCGGTCACCCGTCGCCCGCCTCCCGGAAGTCGATCACGCCGGGCCTACGGTTCGAACAGCACCAGAGGATGCCGCCGGGCCAGCTCCAGCACCACGCGGCACACCTCTCCGGAGCGTGGGAAGACCGCGTCCATCAGCACGAACTCCTCCCCCACGACCAGCGGTGCGGACCACGGCGAGACCGCGTAGTTCTCGGCGGTCAGGTCCGGGAAGAGCGAGGTCAGCTCCTCGTAGAAGGCCGCCGTCTCCGGGCGCGGCTCACCGGGCACGGCGTCGCTCCGGCTCCAGACGAGATACCTGCGAAGCGCCTCCTGCGCGGTGATCGGTTCGGCCCCGAGCCAGACTCCGAGTTCAAAACTCACGCCACATCCTCGCACGCGCCCCGACTGCCCGGCCGTCGGATCCTGTGCGCCCGGCTCCCACGCACCCGACTCCTGTGCGCCCGGCTCCTATGCGCCCGGCTCCTATGCGCCCGGCGGATGCTCGGCGGGGCCGAAGCCGACCGTCAGGCCGCTGATGCGCGGGGGGTCGTGCTCCGCGGCGATCCAGGCCCTCACCTGGGGCTCTCGTTCCGCTTCTCGTCTTCCGTGCCCAGGCGACGGCATTAATATAGGCTCAGCCTAAGTAAGATTGTTTATTACTAAGGTTGGATCGATGAAATTTACCGGCAGGGCCTTCGACCTCGATCAACTCGACGCGCAGTTGCGGCTCGCGACAGAGGGCAGGGGAGGGACGCGAGGCCGGGCAGTGATCATCACTGGCCGCAGGCGAGTGGGCAAGTCCCGCCTGGTGCAGGAGTTCTGTGATCGTTCCGGCCTGCCGTACGTCGTCTTCCAGGCGACGAGAGGCCGCAGTCCGGTCGCGGAGCGTAATGACTTCGCCGAGACCGTCGCCTGCTCGGGACTCGCAGGCGCCGAGTTCCTCCAGGGCGCCGCACCGCAGGACTGGAACCACACCCTCAGGTCACTGGCGCTGGCCGCGGGTGATGAGACCCCGTGCATCGTGGTTCTTGACGAGGTTCCGTGGCTGATCGAGCAGGACGGGGAGTTCGAGGGTGCCCTGCAGACGGCCTGGGACAGGTATCTCTCAGCCCGGCCGATCCTGTTGATCCTCGTCGGAAGCGACCTGTCGGTGATGGAATCCCTGCAGGAGTACGGCCGCCCCTTCTTCGGCCGGGCCGCTCACATGACGCTGAGGCCTCTTGCTCTTCAGGACGTCGCCGACATGACGGGGTTGCCCGCCGCCGACGCCGTGGACGCGCTGCTCGTCACCGGAGGCTTCCCCGAGGTGGTCCGTTCGTGGGAGCACGGCATGTCCAGGATCGACTTCCTGCGCGACAGCCTTGCCAACCCGCTTTCACCTCTTCTCGCCTCCGGCGAGTTGTCCCTGCTCGGAGAATTCCCGTCGGCGACCTACGCCCGGACCGTGCTGGAGGCCATCGGAACCGGAGAACGCACCTTCAGCACGATCGCCGCCAATGTGGGAGGAGCGACACCGTTGCCGTCCGGCACCCTGGCACCGATCCTCACGAACCTGATCGCCAAGCGCGTGGTGGCGACCGACCTCCCGCTCTCCGACCGGCCCGACACCAAGAACAAGCGGTACCGGGTGGCCGACCACTATCTCCGGTTCTGGCTGGCGTTCCTGCAGCGGGCCATTGCCGACAGTGAAAGAGGCCGACCGGATCTGGCGTTGCGACGGATCGAACGTTCCTGGACGACCTGGCGAGGTCGCGCGGTGGAGCCACTCGTACGTGACTGCCTGGCCAGAATGCTTCCGGATGACGCGTGGCCGGACACCGAGGCCGTGGGCGGGTGGTGGAATCGGCAGAACAATCCCGAAATCGATCTCGTGGGCGCGGACCGGGAACCTGTCGCGAGCAGGGTCCACTTCGTCGGATCGATCAAATGGCTCGACGCCCGGCCGTTCGACCGCCACGACTACGACGCGCTGGTCCAGGGTTCGGCGGCCGTTCCCGGGGTGACCACGGAGACACCGAAAGTGGCGGTGTCCAGGTCGGGGTACGAACCGGGACTTCCGCTGGCCGCGGCCTGGACACCGGAAGATCTGCTGGCGGCGTGGCAGCGCTAGGCCCGTTTCCCGCATGCGCCGTATCGCTGTAGGTACCTTTGGAAGAAAGGAGTTCGCGCCATGACCGACAAGCCCGTCCTGCAGCCCGGCCCCGATCATCCGATCACGATCGAGGCGAACCCGGCCCGGATCGTCGTCTCGCTGGGCGGCCGGGTGGTCGCCGACTCGCGGCGGGCGTTGACGCTGCGAGAGGCGTCGTACCCGCCGGTTCAGTACATCCCGATCGCCGACGTCGACCGCTCGCTGCTGGAACGGACCGGCACCGCCACCTACTGCCCGTACAAGGGCGACGCGGGCTACTACACCGTCGCGGTGGACGGGAAGCGGTCGGTGGACGCGGTCTGGTTCTACGAGTCGCCGCACCCGGCCGTCGCCGATATCAAGGACCATGTCGCCTTCTATCCCGACCGGGTCGACTCCATCGCCGAGGAGACGGCCACCTGAGAGCCGGGGACACCCGTCCCGACGCGAGTCGACCGAGAGCACGACCCGCCGGATTCCATCGTGGTCGGCGTCGTCCACGGCACGGAGGCTAGAGACGCCCGCGGTGGATGAGAAGGCGGTGCGACTCCTGCATCTCCTCCGGCAGCTCGTCCGGCGCGAACCATCTCGCCTCCAGGATCTCGAAGTCGTCGATCTCGAGCGTGCCACCGACGAACTCGGCCTCGTACGCCACCTCCAGGCGCAGCTTGTAGCCGCTCTTCAGCCGGACGAGCTCTCCGACGCGGACCTTCAGCCCGGTCTCCTCCCGCACCTCGCGGCAGACCGTGTCCTCGAAGGTCTCCGAGCTGTTCGCACAGCCGGTCGGCAGCCCCCACTGCCTGCCGACCGGCCAGAAGCGGTGCTTCAGCAGGAGCACGTTGCCGTCCGCGTCGCGTACCACCCCGGTCACACCGACCGTGAACTTGGCGTGCCGGAGCCAGAGGATGCGCCACTGGAGCGAGCCGTTGACGAGCCTCCAGAGCCGGACGATCAGCTTCTTCACCATGGGTCCATCCGCGGTTCGGCACCTGTTCGAAGATCGGACGCTACCGGGGAAAGGCGGCAGGGCACCTTGGTTTCGGCTTTTGACGCCTCTCGGCGGCGGGACGCACCGCGTCCGGCGCGGCCCTGCCGCGAGATGATCGCGATCACCCCGGGGCCGTACGGCGCTAGACTTGGATTGTTCGTTCTCTTGTATCGTTCGTGTTTATGACGGTAGGTTTGGCGCCATGACCGCACCCAGGACTCCGAACACCGCCGAGGAACTGCGCGGGGCAGGCCTGCGGGTGACGGCCGCCCGCGTCGCACTGCTCGAGACCGTCCGGGACGGTGATCACCTCGGCGTCGAGGCGATCGCCTCCGGGGTGCGCGATCGCGTGGGCCACATCTCCCTTCAAGCTGTGTACGAAGCCCTGCACGCGCTCACCGCGGCGGGACTCGTACGCCGCATCGAACCGGGCGACAGCCCAGCCCTGTTCGAGGGACGCGTCGGAGACAACCACCACCACGTCGTGTGCCGATCGTGCGGTGCCGTCGCCGACGTCGACTGCGCGGCCGGGGAGGCTCCCTGTCTGACCGCGTCCAACGACCACGGCTTCTCGATCGACGAGGCCGAGGTCATCTACTGGGGCCTGTGCCCCGACTGTTCCACCGCCCGTAGTTCCTGAGCACAGTGATCTTCTTACTTCAGAAGGATTCCATGTCTGAGAACCATGACGCAATCGTCGTAGACGCGAAGACGGAGGGCGAAGGTGGCTGCCCGGTCGCGCACCAGCGCGCCCCGCACCCGACCCAGGGTGGCGGAAACCACCAGTGGTGGCCGGAGCGGCTCAACCTGAAGATCCTCGCCAAGAACCCCGCCGTCTCCAACCCGCTCGGCGAGGAGTTCGACTACGCCGAGGCGTTCGAGAGCCTCGACCTCGCGGCCGTGAAACAGGACATCGCGGAGGTGCTGACCACCTCGCAGGACTGGTGGCCGGCCGACTACGGCAACTACGGCCCGTTCATGATCCGGATGGCGTGGCACAGCGCGGGCACCTATCGGATCAGCGACGGCCGCGGCGGCGCCGGGGCCGGCCAGCAGCGCTTCGCGCCGCTCAACAGCTGGCCGGACAACGTGAACCTCGACAAGGCCCGCCGTCTGCTGTGGCCGGTCAAGAAGAAGTACGGCCAGAAGATCTCCTGGGCCGACCTCATGATCCTGGCCGGCAACGTCGCCCTGGAGACGATGGGCTTCAAGACCTTCGGCTTCGCCGGCGGCCGTGCGGACGTCTGGGAGTCCGACGAGGACGTCTACTGGGGTCCCGAGTCCACCTGGCTCGACGACCAGCGCTACACCGGCGACCGGGAGCTGGAGAACCCCCTCGGCGCGGTCCAGATGGGCCTGATCTACGTCAACCCGGAGGGCCCGAACGGCAACCCGGACCCGCTGGCCTCGGCCCGCGACATCCGTGAGACGTTCCGCCGGATGGCGATGAACGACGAGGAGACGGTCGCCCTGATCGCGGGCGGTCACACCTTCGGCAAGACCCACGGCGCAGGCCCTGCGGACCACGTCGGCGTCGACCCCGAGGCCGCCCCCATCGAGCAGCAGGGTCTCGGCTGGAAGAGCACCTACGGCACCGGCAAGGGCGCGGACACGATCGGCAGCGGTCTGGAGGTCACCTGGACCTCGACGCCGACGAAGTGGACCAACAACTTCTTCTGGAACCTGTTCGGCTACGACTGGGAGCTGACCAAGAGCCCGGCCGGCGCGCACCAGTGGCGCCCGAAGCACGGCGCCGGTCAGGACTCGGTGCCCGACGCCCACGACCCGTCGAAGCGTCACGCGCCGGCCATGCTGACCAGCGACCTCGCGCTCCGGTTCGACCCGATCTACGGCCCGATCTCGCGGCGTTTCTACGAGAACCCCGACGAGTTCGCGGACGCCTTCGCCCGCGCGTGGTTCAAGCTGACCCACCGCGACATGGGCCCGGTCGTGCGCTACCTCGGCCCGGAGGTCCCGACCGAGACGCTGCTGTGGCAGGACCCCCTCCCCGAGGTGACCTACGAGCTCGTCGACGCCGCGGACATCGCCTCCCTCAAGGAGCGGATCCTCGCCTCGGGCCTGTCGGTGTCCGATCTCGTGTCCACCGCGTGGGCGTCGGCCTCGACCTTCCGCGGCGGCGACAAGCGCGGCGGCGCCAACGGTGCGCGTATCCGCCTTGAGCCGCAGAGCGGCTGGGAGGTCAACGACCCCGACCGGCTCGCGACGGTGCTGAGCACCCTGGAGGGGATCGCCGAGGCGTTCAACACCGCCCAGACCGGTGGCAAGCAGATCTCGCTCGCCGACCTGATCGTGCTCGCCGGTGGTGTGGGCGTCGAGCGGGCCGCCAAGGACGCCGGTGTCGACATCGAGGTCCCGTTCAGGCCGGGCCGGGTGGACGCGTCGCAGGAGCAGACCGACGTGGAGTCGTTCGCCGCGCTTGAGCCGACCGTTGACGGGTTCCGCAACTACCTCGGGAAGGGCAACCGGCTGCCGGCCGAGTTCCTGCTGGTCGACCGGGCGAACCTGCTGACCCTGAGCGCCCCCGAGATGACGGTCCTCGTCGGTGGCCTCCGTGCCCTGGACGCGAACCACCAGCGGTCGCCGCTCGGTGTCCTCACCGCGACCCCCGGGGTGCTGACCAACGACTTCTTCGTCAACCTGCTCGACATGGGCACGGCGTGGAAGGCGACCTCCGAGGACGCGAACGTCTTCGAGGGGCGCGACACCGCCACCGGCGAGGTCAAGTGGACCGGCACCCGCGTCGACCTCGTCTTCGGGTCGAACTCCGAGCTGCGTGCGCTCGCGGAGGTCTACGCGAGCGATGACGCGAAGGAGAAGTTCGTGAAGGACTTCGTCGCGGCGTGGGACAAGGTGATGAACCTGGACCGGTTCGACCTCGTCTGATCATGTGACGTCCAGGTCGGCCCGCGCGGGCCGACCTGGACGTCCTCCGCTACGTCGGTCCGGAAGAGCGATGACGTCCCCGTTCTATGGCGCTCGCCGCGAACGGGACGGGACGTGGCGGGATGCGGGTGGGTCAGCCGGCGACGTCGGCGGTGGCCCAGGAGTCACGGAAGGCGTAACGGGCCGGGGCGCTCGCGTAGCGCAGGAAGGCCGAGCTGGAGGTGGTGCCCACGGCGGTGTTCGTGTGGTAGAAACGGCAGCCCTCGTAGATCATCTTTCCGTTCGTCACGGTGGAGCCCGCGGCGTCCACCAGGTGGTACCCGGCCAGCGTGCAGTCCTGGTAACGGGCGATCGGCAGCCGGTTGGAGGTGGCGGCGTACCGGTGCAGGTTGAAGCCGGCGGCCGACGAGTACTGGAGGGCGGCCAGGTCGGAGCAGGAGGTGAAGAGGACCGAGCCGTTGTTCCAGTTACAGTCGATGATCTTGTGGTTGGCACTCTTGGGCTCGAAGCGCACCCCGCTGACGCTCAGCCGGGTCGCGCCGATCTCCCCGTTGGCGAGCGGCATGTAGAAGTACCGGGCGGGGCTGGAGCCGACCATCGACCAGGAGCCGCCGATCACGTTGATGGAACCGCCCCGGTCGAAGCGGAAGAAGTCACCCCCTGCGAGCGCGAAGTTGCAGGACAGCATGAAGTAGTTGAGGAACTGGTTCTGCTGGTTGCGGCTGGACGGGCTGGAGATCCCGCAGTGCAGGAAGGCGTCGGTGTAGACGGAGGCGGTGTCGGTTGAGCACAGGATGAAGTGGTGCTCGCTGTTGTTGTTGGCCTCGTGGTCGCCGTCGATGCCGATGACCCGGTCCCAGGCGCCCTTCCATTCGATGTTCTGGTAGACGAAGTACTGGTTCTGGCCGTTGCCGTACTCGGGGTACTGAGAGGTGTCGTCGATGGTGTCGACCGACCAGTAGTACGCGAAGCGGTTGTTGGGGTTGGTGGACTGGAACGCCATGTCCTGGAAGTAGGCGTACCGCAACCGGACGGCGGCCGTGATCAGGTTGTTCTCGCGGGGGTCGCTGTTGGCGGTGAAGTCGGTGGCGAAGTTGATGGTGGTCACCCGCGGGCCGGCGCCGCGGAAGCGCAGACCGAAGATCTGGTCGGCTCTTCCGCCGGTGGGCGACCACATCAGGGTGTCCTTCTTGGTCACCTTGTACGTGCCCGGCGGGAAGTAGATCTCCTTCTTCACCACGCCATTGGTCCGGCCGGCGATCGCTGCGGTGACCGCGGCCTTGATGGCGTCCGAGTCGTCGGTGACGCCGTCCCCCTTGGCGCCGTGATCCTTGACGTCCACGATGAACACCGACGGATCGGTGTTGGCCGCGGCCGGTTCGGCGGCCCACAGCGACATCGCGCCCACGCCGGTGGCGGCCAGGCCTCCCACCAGCGCGCGGCGGCTGAACCTGCCGCCGTGCTCGTCTCTTTCGTTTTCGGACATGCTGACACCGCTCCTTGACTGAGGGGTTCAAGATCGCGACCAAAGCTAGACCCCGCCTATTCGATCGGCAACCCCCAATATGCATTTACGGGCAAACCGATTCCAGGTGCCATATCTAGCAAATTCAGGACGATCAGCTATATAAGCCGACAAATATCTGTAAGCAGGCGCCACATTCGCAGACCTTGCGGAAGAGAGGCGCCTCGTCGCCGGTGGTGGCCGACCGGCACCCGGGGCTCGGGACATCGAGGTGCCGACACTCCCCCGGAAAACCGGTCGATTCTCCGAGATTGGTCGCCCTAGCCTGGCGGCATGTCCGAACTACGTACCGATCGCCTCCTGCTCCGCCACTGGCGGGACTCCGACCTGGACCCCTGGGCGGCGATGAACGCCGATCCCGAGGTCCGGGAGCACTTCCCGGACCTGCTGACACGTGAGCAGAGTGCCGCTTCGATCGCGCTCTTCCAGGCCGGACTCGAACAGCGGGGTCACGGGTGGTGGGCGGTGGAGGTCCTGGCGACCGGTGAGTTCATCGGCTTCACCGGCCTGGACCCGGCGGACGAGGGCATGCCGTTCACCGAGATGGAGATCGGCTGGCGGCTGACCCGCTCGGCGTGGGGCCACGGCTATGCCACCGAGGCCGCCCTGGCCTGCCTGGAGTTCGGTTTCAAGACCCTGGACCTACCGGAGGTCGTCGCCATCACGACCACCACCAACCTGCGCTCCCAGGCGGTGATGCGCCGGATCGGCATGACCCGCGACCCCGCCGCCGACTTCGACCACCCGAAGGTGCCCGACTGGCCGCTACGCCGGCACGTGCTGTACCGGATTCGCCGGTGACCAGTCCGTACGGCACCTCGTAGGCACCGTTCCGCTTCTCATCTTCCACGCCCAGGCGGTGACATCAACGCAGACTTCACCTAAGTAAGATCATCGAAGAGGCGACCGCCTGGTGCCCGGTTCTGGTCGAGTCGGGCCGCTACCCCGATATCCGGGCGCGCAAGGCCTGGATGAACCAGTCGAGTACTTCCGTCAGGCTTTCCGGGGCCGGCCAGCCGTTGATCACTGAGAGCAGCCGAAGGTACAGCTCCCGGCGAGGGTCGTTCGCGGTCTCCAGCCGGGCCAACAGCCGGCGCCGAAGGTCGACGTCGTCCACGCAGCCGAAGACCTGCGCGTACTGAGCCGTGACCGCCGCGACGACCGGATCGGCCTGGGGCGAGACCGGGTCGATGCCGGTTGCCAGGGCCGGGCCGACCTGGTCACGGACCATCGCGGTGGAGTCGCGGCGCAGGACCGCGGTGTCGCCCTGGGCACGCTCGGCCACATGGTGCTCGACCATGCGCCGCACGCCGGCGCGAAAATCCGGGTCCTGGGACAGTTCGGCCAACTCCACCCACGCCTCGACCTGCTCGGCCTCGGGATCGTCGGGCAGCTCGGGGGTCATCGAACGCATGATCCCCGCGAATCCGGCGTTGGCCTCCAGGCCGCCGAAGGCGGTGTCGAGGAAATCGCCGATCAGACGTCGACGTTCGTCTTCGGAAAGCCTGGCCAGCTGGTGCATGAGATCCATCTCCTCAGGGGTGGACCCGCGCTTGGCCACCGCCGTCAGCACCGCGTGCCGCAGACGTAACACTCGGATCTGCGCCGCCAGTGCCTCGGCGTGCGCCGCGGCGACCTCGGGAAGCGAGATCTCCCGGTTCACGACCCTCCGGATCGTGGGAAGGTCCACTCCCAGGGCGCGCAGCGTCCGCAGGAGATCCAAGCGTGCGACGGCGTCGAGGCCGTAGAGGCGGTGGCCGGCCGGGTTGCGGTCGGTCGGCGGCACGATCCCACGGTCGGAGTAGAACCGAATGGCCTTGACCGTCAACCCGGTCCGCCGGGCCAGATCACCGATCGAGTAGAGCGTGTCACCGTTCATGCCCTCACCCTCGCGCCTCCCCCTACGGGAGACGCAACCCGTTCGATTCCCGACGGCCGACGGACAGGGCTGCCCTGTCTGTGCGAGGCAGGGCAGCCGTGAACTGTCGCGGTGACGACGCCGGGGCGACGAGGGCGATCAAGGGCGAGGTCACCGGCCCTCACGCCGAGCGGCGGTCCGCGCTGTCGGATCGTCGGTCGCGTACCTGCTGGAGCTCGGTGTTGATGCGCAGGGCTTCGGCGAGCTGGTCTTCCAAGATGATGATGCGGCAGGCGGCCTCCAGGGCGGTGCCCTGGTCGACCAGTTCTCGTGCGCGGGCGGCCAGGCGTAGCTGGTAGCGCGAGTAGCGGCGGTGACCACCCTCGGAGCGCTGCGGCTCGATCAGTCTGGCGGTGCCCAGGTTACGCAGGAACGCCGGGGTGACGCCGAGAATCTCGGCGGCGCGGCCCATGCTGTAGGCGGGGTAGTCCTCGTCGTCGAACCGGTGACCGGAGATGTCACTCGGCGTGGCGGGGAGCCCCTCGGCCCTTCCCGCGGTGTCGGCCTTGTCGGCCGTTTCAGCCTTGTCGGCGGTGTCGCGGAGCCGGGGCTCTGAGCGGACGGCCGACGCCATCAGTGTTCGATCCATACAGCCTTCCCATAATGCCAACAGGGGCCCCGGCGCCATGATGCGCCGGGGCCCGCGAGGTTCAACACCATCTACCGGCCCTGGGGCCGACCTGTTTCTTCCGCATTGGCCGCCCGATGGGGGCGGGGATGCGGGGATCGCGTATGCGTGACCGTAGACCACCTTCCAATCCGTGGGACTGCGGTACCCGTGCGGCGGAACATCAGCCGGCAACGGGCGATCCTGATGGCGTTCAACACTCCTTTCGCTATCTCCTACTTCCTTGACCTAATGCATCACTTGCCGCAGCTGCGCGTCCACGGCTGGAACCCTTCACCTGCGCTGGTCCCGGCACGTCCGACGTTGTTGCTTCTTCACTGCGTTGGCAGCGCGTCCACGGCCAGGACCCTTCAACCGCTTCGGTCCCGGCACGTCCGACCTTCTGCCCGTCAATCACTTGCCGCAGCTGCGCGTCCACGGCTGGAACCCTTCACCTGCGCTGGTCCCGGCACGTCCGACGTTGTTGCTTCTTCACTGCGTTGGCAGCGC